>JAUQXC010000736.1 GCA_030834825.1 Thermoflexales bacterium | reverse complement strand
GTGGTCGGCGCGATGACGGTGGCGCTCAAGACATCGCTCTGGGCGGACAGGCCGGTACGTGGATCGATCAGGTGGTGCTGCCATTGACCGGCCCGCAACCAACGGCGATGGTCTTTGCCTGAGGTCGCGACACCGCCCTGTTCGATCTTCAATGTCTCAAAAGATTGATCGGGTTGAAAGGGATTCAACACCCCGATTGGCCACGGCGAGCCATCAGTGCGCGGGCCGCTGACGGCGATGTCGCCGCCGGCATCGATCAAAGCCGGGCCGTGTACGCCCAGTTTCTTGGCTGCCCGATTGGCCGCCCACCCTTTGGCGACCCCGCCGAGATCGAGGCGCACGTTGGGGGGCAGGCAGATCGATCGCTTGAGCGATTGTCGCTGAATCGATCGCCATTGTCCATCGGGCTGTGCGACGGCCGGCCCACCCGTGGTGCGGATCTGATCGAAGGTGCGGTCGTAGCCGGCCGCTTCCAGGGCGTTCAGAATTGTGGGCGAGAACAGACCCTCGGTCCAGCGCGCGGCGAGCAGGGCGTGCTGGATCACGTCCCACAAAGTTGGACTGACGCACACCCATTGTCCCGCGCGCTGATTGAGTTGATTCAACTCACTATCACCGCGAAAGCGGCTGAGTGCCTGGTCCCAGGCTTCGAACCAGATCGGCACGGTATCCACTGAAGCCGTGCCTTGATCGGCATCCAGCACTGCCGTCATGTGACAGCCCATCGCGCGAAAATCGAGACGGTGCATTGCTGTTCCTCAACGGGACGATCGCGTATTCACCACCGGCGCGGGCGCTGAACGGTCCGGCAACGCCGGTGCGCTGACATCGCGCAGCACGATCTCATTCGCTGCCGCCGGCGGCGCGCCAGCGGCCGGGCGGGGCTGATTGATCGCGCTGGGTGGTGGCTGAGACCTGATCGGCGGAACCAGCGTCGGCAGCGGCGCAAGTTTGATCGCCACCGGGGGAACGACCACCTGATCAGGCGCCGGGGGCGGCGCCGGCTGCGCTTCTTCGGCGCTGATCACCGCCCAGCCGCCCAACGTGGCCGCCAGTGAAGCGGCGGTGATCAGCAGCTTCACACCGGACGCGTCAGAAGTCGGCTTCTTAGAGGACTTGCTGGTTGTCATTCACTCAATCTCTCTCTGAAGACTCGCCGCCGAAGGTGGCCGGCAGTCCCCGAATCAGTTCTTGTTTTTCAGAAACGGATAGCTTCGCAGCGGCATGGAGAATTTTTCGTTTAGCCAGGATGCGCCTCAGGCTTAGTCATGGTCGTCGTCGTGTTCACTTTCATGATCTTCTTCATGTTCGTGCTCGTCGTCTTCGTCGTGTTCATCCTCGTGTTCGGATTCATGCTGGGAGCCTGAGTTGGCTGACTGACCGCCATTGCTGTGCTGGGTGCCATTGAACAACACCGCGCCAGAATTGGCGTCGACATAGATCGCGCCACGGGTGAAGCCTACTTCGTAGGCAACCTTGCCTTCGAAGCGCACGAGTTCAGCTGGTCGAATCATCGTTAACCCGTTGGCGGCTTCCACCGCAATGTTCGTAGCCTGCTCGGCGGAAATTGCGAACTGCACCACAGCCGATCGATCTGAGGCTGGAGCCGCAGGTGCGGGCGCGGCTTGTGCCACTTGCGCAGTCGCCAATTGTTGATTCATCGCTTGCAGACGCTGATTGGCTTGATCAATCAACTGACGATACTGCGCCTCACGCTGCTGCATAAGTTCCTGCACTTGGGCCGTTAGATCGGTGTTGGGTGTCGTGATAGCCGGCACGACGACGGGCGTGGCAGCAGACGCTGTTTCCGGCTGTGATACGCGCGCGATGACGCCTCCCCCCACGACCAACACGAATGCGGTCAGAACCGCCGACAAGATGAGCGCTGTTTTCTGTGTCATGAGATCCTCTCCTTGAAAAATCCAGATGCCCTAAAGTCGCACCAAGACACGAAAAGTCACGGGGTGATCAGATAAAAGAACCCCACCTGATAAAACTCTCAGGTAGGGTTAATCTTTTCCAAATGACAGATAATGAGCGAGAGGTGTAAGCCTGAAAAGCCCGCCTGACAAACAGGCCGATCGGGGGCGTGGCGCGCAAGAAAACTAGGGAGGCAGGGCGTTCAGAGAAGATCACGGAAATTGTTCGCCGGGGGCAGAGGCCGAAGTGGTGGGGTGACCCTCGGGATCCCATTCCTGACGCGCGGCACATTCACAAGGCAAACCCTTACTGCAATCCTCGCAGCAATAAGGCTGCTCTTGTTTGAGTAGGGGCCCCCAGGTAATTTCAGCACCACAACCGACACAGATAATGGATTCTTGAAACTTGGACATTTGAGCCTCCTTTTTTGATCGTGCTTAGCGTTTGTAAAAATGTAACTTCCCGGTTTGCTCTGGGCGGATGGGTACATCCGCCATTTCCGCCGGATGTACCCATCCAGCGGGAGCGGAAGTAATTCTTTTACGGACCCTTAGCGGGCGGCCAGCGTCTTGCGTAATAAAAGGTAAGCCACCAGGAAGAGGCTTACGCCTAAGAGGCCGAGGCCCGCCAGGTACAGTGGATTCAGAGCTTCACCACGCAGCGCCACGTTCTGCAGCAGGGCAATGCCATAGGTGGCGGGTAGTGACCACGAGATGACGCGCACCCAGTCCTGCAACAAGAGCAGGTTCATTAAGAAGCCGCTGAGGAAGACACTGGCGAGCAGGATGATCATGGAATACTGTACGGCCTGACTGTCGGTTTGGGAGAGCAATGAAATGACAAAGCCGATACCCAGTGCTGCAAATAAGACCAACGTGACGGTGGCAATGTAATCGGGCCAGCGACCCAGCATGGGCACCCGCAGGAGATAGACCAGGCCGAACGTCAGGAGGGCAGCCAGAAATCCACCCAGCAGCAAATAACTTAAATACTTTCCGACGAGGATCTCCAGTGAAGAAACAGGCGATGAGCGAAACACTTCGACAATCCCCAAGCGTCGATCGCGCACCAGGGAAAGCGCGGCGAAGGTCACAATCAGATGTTGCAAAAGCAAGATCAGCACGGCGGGCGCAAAAAAGTCGGTAAAGCGCGGTTCCACGGCGGCAGCGCTTTTGGCTTCACTGCGAAAGGGGCTGACCAGGACCTGCGAGTCCAGCTGTTGAAACTCTTCAAGCGTGGTCTCGAGTTCCACCAGCTGGGCCTCAATAGCGGAGATCTTTTGGACATCGATGGCACCCGGATCAGAAGCGGCGGCGCTTTCTGTATTCTGGCGTAGATCGTTCAGGTCGGTTCGCAAGACTTCAAGGTTGCCGCGTGAGGTGGTTGGGGTGCCAGACAGGTTGCCCAGCATGGCCAGACTCGTTCCCAGAGCAACTTCCAGTTGACCGAGGCTGTCCTGCAGTTTGTCGTGTTGCTGGCGCGCAGCGCTGTCGTCGCGGCGCTGCACCGCTTCGCGCCAGGCGCCACTGGCCTGACGCGCTTCCGTCAGAACAATCTCTACGTCAGAAGCGCCGCTTTGGCCCTGCAAAGTGAGGGAACGCAACAGTTCACGGTTGGCTTCTTCGACATAGGCGCGTGCCAGATAAGTCACATAAGCGGCCTGGGTGGGGTCGATTTCGCGGTGGTAGACCGTGAAGGTCGCTTGTTGATTGGCCTGGATCGTCTCGTCGGGCCTCTCGGGTGCGATGACGACCAGATCGACTTCATTGCGATGCAGCTGCTGTAGCGCACTCGCTTGGTCGGAGGTACTGCCCAGGTAATCAAGATGCATTGAATTGAGTTTGACTATGTCCTCAATCGATTTCTTTAAGGAATTGTCCTCGGCCATCACAAAGAGAGTGCGCAAGGGTGGGCGTTCACTGCGATAACCCAGGCCTACCACTAACAGGATCAGAAACGGCCCCAGGATCAGCGTCACGACCAAACGCGGTTGCCGCAAGACTTCGACGATTTCCTTGCGCGGAAAGGCGAGCGTCCTAATGATCGATCGAAAAATGGAGCGAAAAAATTCAATCACGCTTTTGTTCCTGCTGTTTTTGTTGTTTGATGAGCGTGACAAATACCTCGTCAAACGGCGGTACGTATTCTTCCACCGTTTTAAGCGTCAGCTGTTGCGCGCGGCCCCATTCACTGAGCACGGGGCTGGCGGCGCCGGCCTCATCGACAATCAACCGGACACTGTTGTCGCCGGCCAGACGCGCGACGTGACGGACGAACGGCAAAAGCCGCAGTTCCTGTAGCTGCTGGTAGCTCAGGTTCTCCTCGGCAACCAGATCGATCACATCGCCTCCCAGAGCAGCATGGCGCAAACCCTGCGGTGTGGCAACCTGGATCAAGCGTTGATCGGATAACACACCAATCAGGTCGCAAGCGACGGCTTCCCCCATGTACTGTGTGGTGACCAAGAGCGTGCGACCTTCGTCCCGCAAGCGCCGAAAGGCCCCCCATAATTTCTCGCGCAAAATTGGATCGAGACCGGTTGTCGGTTCATCCAAAAAAATCAAATCGGGTTCGTGCACCAGTGTGGCCGCCAGGTTCAGGCGGCGTTGCATGCCGCCCGAGAGTTCACGCGCCCGCTTTGACTTGTGCTCCTTCAGTTCGACGAATTCCAATAGTTCATTCAGACGCTTGCCGCGCCTGGGTGACAAGCCATACAAGGAAGCGGAAAAGTTCAGATTTTCCCAGACGGTAAGATCAGGATAGAGGTTGAAAAACTGCGCCATGTAACCAATCCGCTCACGTTCACGTCGGGTGAAGAAAGAGGGTCGCCGGCCCAAGACCGTGAGCTCTCCCGCCGTGGGTGCATAGATCCCGGTCAACAAACGGATGGTGGTGGTCTTGCCTGCACCGCTGGGACCGATGAGGCCAAATACCACACCGCGCGGAATCTCAAAGGTCAAGTCTCGCACGGCGACTTGCCCGCCCAACTCCTTGGTTAATTCGTTGGCCTTGATAATGATGTGGTCGGAGGTCGTATTGGTCACCATGTGAGGTGTCTCTCGTGCTTTCCGCATATGAGAACTTAACGCCTCTACGATACGCTGAATGCACTAAAAAAGTCCCAAATCGCCTCTAAAAACCCCCTAAACGCGGATCATGGACCCTACCGCGTGCGAATGAGCTTAAAACCGTCGACAAAATGAGGGCGGTTCCCTGAATCAACTTTTCTTAGGGCTGATGCTATAATCCGCTTACCCTGTCCCCGGAGCAATTTGGCATGAACCCCACCCCGAGTCTAGCGACTATCTATCTCATCATCTTGGCCGTCTTCATCCTGGGTTTCCTCGTTAACTGGTACCGTAATCGAACGACGATGGCGGCCTACAAGCGCATCGGTTTTAGGGCGGCGATCATTTTTGTGATTTTTGAATTGTTGTTGTTGGCCATCACGCGCAGTCAGTTTTTCATTGAGGTGAATGTGCTGGTGGTTGTGGCTACACTGGGCGTGGGTATCTTACGGGTGTGGGCCGTGGTCAACAACGGCATTTTCTTCAGCAACCAGCTGGGCATTCGTAGCTTTCCCCTATTGGCCCCACGCTTGGGTTTATCGGCTGTGCCTGCCGAAACTCCCGTCGTCATCCCGGCGGCTGTTGTCGTTGAAGATTCAGGGCCGGAACCCCTTCTTGCGGCAACTACACCGGCCTATGCCAGTGAGGCACCCACTGTTTCCGTGCTGGCGACCGCGCCGGAAGCGAGCGTGCCACTCGTACCGCCGTCCATCCCGTGGCCCCGGTATTGGCTGACCATCGCCGGATTGGCGCTGGCCGCCGTCGCTTACTCTGCTGTGCTCTTCCTGATCGCACACCCACAGATTGGTTTGTTCGCGCGGGATCTAGTTTCTTCAGATGTGCAGGTCCTGACGCCGTTGACGCTGGTGATTATTTTGGAATTTGCTTTCGTGGAAGAGTTGATCTTCCGGCTGGGGATTCAAAACTATCTCGGCACGAAGTTGATCAATAAACGTTACGGCTATGCCGGCGCCATTGTGTTGACGGCGGTGTTGTGGACGCTAGGCCATGTCGGCAGCCTCGATCCCGACTGGGTAAAGTTAGCGCAGGTTTTCCCGCTGGGGTTGGCGCTGGGCTGGCTCTATCGGAAGTACGGCATCGAGAGCACCATTTTGGTACATGGCCTATTCAACGTGGTGGGCGCGCTGGTGCTGCCGCCGCTGTATCTGGGGTAGCCTTGTTGCGAAAGGAGCGCCGGCAGGCCAATGAATCAATGAGAAGATGGCGTGTGAGCAGCTACTCATGCGGCCCTTGAAGGATTGTTGCTGGCGGTCAAATTTGTTGTCAGGAGAGAATGCCATGGAACAAGAAGATTTGATCAACTTGCCTGTGGAGCAAGAAGCAAGTAGTGAGTTTAGCGGATTAGAAACCGAGCAAATGTTAGCGCGGAGAGAACTCTTAAAGTTAGCTACAGGTGGAATAGTAACAGCTGCCATTATTTTGCCCGATAAATGGCTTAGACCTGTTACGGAAGTAGGAAGGCTGCCTGTTCATGCGCAAATTTCTCAACTACCCACTGCCACTTCGCGGCCGACAGCCACGCCGACTAACGCGCCGACCAGCACGCTTACTCCAACTACGACACCAACACCTACTGCTCCGCCAATCTATCAATATACGCTTGTAGTTCCTGGGACAGCAAACATCTGGGGAGCAGGACATGCCGTGCCGCCCGCACCGGGAGGTGGGGGGGCAGGAACGCTTCCACCCTACATTAACCTCCCATCCGGCACTGGACGTGTTGCTACCTTTTCATCTGTAACCGGAATCGTAAACTTTGGAAACGGCGAGCCTTCGGCCGATAGCGCTCCTGACGGTACAGATGATGTTCTCCCTGGGGCTGTGAATATAAACTCGGTCGGAGGAATTTCTGGGATCATATTCAATGGTCGAGGCCAATTCTTAACCGGCGTGACCCTGGATCTTACCGAACCAGTAGATCCACCGCCTGCAACCGGAGATTTTACGGGGGCAGATGGTTGGCCGGATTTTAATGTCGTCTTGCGTCAACTCTTTTTCATTGGGAATGGACGAATGGGAAGAGATGATCCGGCGGGAACGATGCAAAGTTTCCACATCCCTGATACTGCAACGCGTTTATACCTGGGATTGCCGGATGCTTATTATCATATGGGAGATCCGGGCCAATATACAGGCAATAGTGGATCGTTTACGGCGTCCTTTACTATCACAACGTCGTGAGTAAACAACCTGTAAAGACCACTTGCTTGCCACTCTGATGAGAGATGCCGACTTTTGTCATCGGTTTGTAGTGTGTTTTGACGGGCGACTATAAATCCCATTCTGAAGTATCATATGTTTCACAATTTTCCCTTGGATGGAACTAGCATGAAAACAGTTCGTTTCGTTGTATTAGGTTGTAGTGTGACTCTAGCAATTCTATTAGGAGTATTTTTAATTCCCCATCAAGCCCAGGCGATAAGCACGACGTGGTATGTAGCGACAACTGGTGCCGATGGCAATGATTGCCTTACTACCTCCACACCCTGCGCCACGCTCAATGGCGCTTTGGATAAGCCCACCTTTGGTCAAGGCGATACCATCCTGGTTGCCAGCGGTCTCTATAGCGGAACTGGGAACACCGTAGCCCTCATTACTGTGAGCGCTCAGCTATTAGGCGGTTGGAGTAGTGATTTCACTGTTCAATCCGACCTGTCGACGATTGATGGTGAGAATCAAAGACGTGGCTTGGAAATTATCAGTGCGACAGTCACGCTCGACCACTTCGCTGTACAGCGTGGCTCTGCGGTTACCTCGGACGACGGTGGCGGTATCCTGACGAGCAACAGCATCGTCACTATTACTGAGAGCGTTATCCGTCAGAATACCTCAGACGATGCCGGAGCGGGAGTGTACCAAGTCAGTGGAGTACTCAATGTTCATAACAGCGCCTTCTTAGAGAACGTAGCTGGTAACAATGTTACAGGTGATGGGGGTGCGTTATACCAGAATGGCGGAGTCGCCAACTTCAATAACACTACGGTCAGCAAGAACCAGGCCGGTTTCGGCGGTGGGGCATTCGGGTTGTACAACTATGCCGTGCTCAACTTGAATAACACAACCGTGGTCAGCAATGTTACACCAGGTCAAGGCGGCGCCATCACGATTGACTATCTGCAAGGCGTGGTCAACCTGCAAAACACGATCCTGGCGGGGAATCAGGGCGGTCCTACCACGCCGGAATGCACAGGCCCAGTTCACTCACAGGGGTACAACCTGGTTGGCAACATCAGTGGTTGTAACTTCACTTCGGGGCCGGGCGATCGTCTGGACCTGAGTCCTCAGTTGGGGATATTGACCGGGACCGTTCCGTTTTACGATTTGTCCTACACACATCCCGCGGTGAACAAGGGCAATCCCGACGGCTGTCGAGACAGAGCGGGTAATCTGCTGCCCTCTGATCAACGCGGCTTGCCACGCGTTGGTCGCTGCGATATCGGTGCCATCGAGTTTCAGCAGGAAGTTGATACTTGGTATGTCGCATTGACCGGCAATGATGAAAATAATTGCCTGACTTACTCCACACCTTGTGCCACTATCAACGGTGCACTCAGTAAATTTGATTATGGCGCAGGCAATACCATTTTGGTTGCCAGTGGGTTTTATACCGGAACTGGTGATGCTGTTGGCGCAATCACGACGAGTGTTCGGTTGTTGGGCGGCTGGAACAGTGATTTCACTGTTCAATCCGACCTATCGACGATTGACGGTGAGAACCAAAGACGTGGCTTGGAGATCGTAAGCGGGACTGTTACGCTTGAGCGGTTCATCATACAACATGGTGAGGCACTGCCCTCCCTCAGCGGTGGCGGTCTCCTGTTGAGTAACAGCTCTGTCACCCTTACTGAGAGCGTTATCCGCCAAAACGTCTCGAGTTCCCAAGGAGCGGGCGTGTCGCAAGTGGGCGGGGTACTCCACGTAGCGAATAGCGCCTTGTTGGACAACAAGGCAGGTAACACTGTTGCGGGTGATGGTGGTGCACTGTACCAGAATGGTGGTGTCGCCAGCCTCAACAACAGCACGATCAGCGGGAACTGGGCTGGGTTCGGCGGGGGGGCGTTCGGTTTGGGTAACCACGCTGTGCTCAACTTGAACAACACGACGGTAGTGAGCAATGTCGCACCAGGTCAGGGTGGGGCCATCATGATCGATTCTTTGCAAGGTGTGGTTAACCTGCAGAACACGATCCTAGCAGGGAATCAAGGTGGGCCTGCCACGCCAGAATGCACAGGTCCGGTGCATTCACTCGGATACAACCTGGTTGGCAACATCGGTGGTTGTGACTTCATCTCGGGGTTGGGTGATCGTCTCAATATGAATTCTCAGCTGGGTGTACTCACGGGAACTATTCCATATTACGACTTGTTCTACAATCATCCCGCGGTGAACAGGGGCAATCCGGATGGCTGCCTAGATAGTGCGGGCAACTCCTTGCCCCATGATCAGCGTGGGTTGCCACGAGTTGGCCGCTGCGACATTGGCGCCATCGAGCTTCAGCAAGAAGTCTCTACTGTGTACTTACCAATACTTCTGCGGTAACTTCTTTGCCGATTTCAGTATCCGACCCAGTGGTTAGCCGCCGGTCGGTAGTAGTGCCAATGTTGAATCCCGGTACTTGAATGGTGAATACAGTGTCTACAGTTCGCCTCTAAAACATCCTCCAGTACACGAACCCGCTTGATCATCTCCGGCGAATGGTCCGACGCTCACCACCCGCGGAAATTGTATTTGCCACTTGTTAGGCCGGACCAGGGCACCCGGCAGTAGAGGGTTCCCAGACCCAGTCGTGATGCACTTCGCCGCAGGTTAAAGAAGTGTTCTGGCAAGATGCCCTTATTCGGACGACTAGATAGCTCTGACGTTTCTTGGCGCTTTTTCAGGTGCTGGACTTTCGCTTAGCCGCTGTGGTAGGGCCTTTCTTGGTGACTCCACGCTTCGTTCCGGTCTTGCGGTTGCTACCCGCTTTACGAGCACCACCGCCTTTTTTGGCGCTGTTGGTACTTTTGCGAGCGACACCACCTTTTTTGCCACCCTTCTTCATGGGGCTTTTATTCGTCTTTTTTCCGCGACCCGATCCACTTTTCTTTCCACCACCAGAAGATTTATTCACAGTCGCCCAGGCACGGCTCTCGGCTTCCTCTTCCGGGACGCCCTGCTTCTTGTAGCCTTCTTCAATATGTTCGGCCTGGCGCTTTTGTTTATCAGTGTATTTGCTTTTGTCCCCGCGTGGCATGAGATCCTCCCTGTTTTGGATTTGGCCAAAATCTTGATTCGTAACAGAGCGTTGCAGGATGACCTCTGTTTGACACTTGGTCTATGAACACTTACAAAGTTTTACGGGTCAAATTATAGAAGACCACCCCTGCAACGCTCCGCACCAGTGAGAAGCGCTTCTCACTGTATGTTATCTTAATATGGGATGCCTCAATTTGTCCCAAACCCGATCTTAAAATGATCTAAAAATCTTGGGCGGGTCGGGCTTCCTCACTTTGCCGCATGCTCAGCTGCCCGCTAGGCTCCAACGTCGCCCGCTTCACTTCCTGTAAATCGTCAATCCTTTTGGGAGTCAAACGAGTTCTGTCCTTAACGGCTTTTCAAGACGCGCATATCCCATTGGCTCTCTGGTTCTGTTGCCAATATTTCTAAATATTCATCACTCACGCTTTGCCAGTATTTGATCAGATGGTGCAACGTGCGCTTGGTGGCAGGGCGAGGCTGGCTCTGCCGGGCATGCGCCAGATCAGGTTTGACCTCTTCGTCCAGCCCAGACAGCCGACTGCGGCGCGCGGTTTTGAACGCTAAGCGTTTCTGTTTCCTGCGAGGAGACAAGCTATCTTCCTGAAACATGACAGGGCTCCTAGTGAAAGAGCGATCGGCAAAAGGCCGATCGCCGGCTCAGTCTCAATGAGATTTCCGGCCTGTATCGATCAACACCTGATGGAAGTCAACCTTTGCCGGTTCCAGGTAGCGCCGCCCCACGTCCTTATCATGTCGTGGAAAAGCGGGCGCTTCCAAGCGTACCTTGAGGGTATACAGCCCATCTTGAAGAACACGCCAATTGGATCCATAGTGATAGAGCGCTGGATGCCAGACAAACGGCTGGCGGCGCACGCCCACGATGGCTCCGGCATTGTTGATGAGTGTGGCATAGACGTTTAGACCGGGAATGAACCGCTGATCGATAGCATCACATACCGAGATTTGTAGATAGACATTCTCGTCCTGGGGCTCACGCCAGTGCAGTTCTTCATCGATGAGTTCATAGCGACCCTCCGCCGGGCAGATGGCATACGTGATCACATAATCCTGTGCGCGCTGCTCCTGGCTGTTATCGGCCACCTGGCCGACCATCTTTTCCAAAGCAAGCTGATAGGCTTCTCCTTGGTTAAGCGCTAGGCGCAGCCGCTCACGGCTCACCATCTGACTGGCGTGTAAGGGTGCGCTTTCTCTGATGGCAATGCTCATTCTATGCACCTCCCGTTAATTTTTGAGTGGTGTCTCTGTCACGGGCGTTGTCTGCACCGCCGTGTTTACCTCAGGTAACCGCCTGCGGGTGAGGCATCAGCGCCGTCCGCAGCACGACGAGCTTAATGTAACTTTCCAGCCAGTGCAGCTGCTGCTTGGTTTGATCCAAGCCCTGACTCGCCGCCTGCTGGAGCTTTTGGTCCTTCAGAGCCAGGGCGATTTGATGGAGGACAATCCAGCCTAGCTTGGCTTGATTGACCAACAAGGCGGTGTCTTGCAGATCCAGTAAGAGGGTTAACTCCTTCAAATGGCCGCCATCCAATAAACCACCGCGCACGCCTTCTGCCGGCAGCTTCCCTTGCAAGCTTCGCGTGTACTGTCGCATGAAGGGCGTCAACTGAGCCACACTGCTCTGTGAGTAGCGGGCCAGATAGAGGCATAGGTCATGCGCATCCACCGTTGCACGGTGGCGTTGCGCAGTGGCGATAAAACTCTCGCTCAACAACTGCTCGGTGTCCCTTAAGAAGGTGAGGTAAGTCACCACGAACTTGACTGTTTCTTCCCCACACCTGGGTAAATCAATAACGGGGTGATCGAGCTGGGGCGGCTGGTTCACCAGACTATTCTGCATCTCCATCATAGAACACTTCCTGATTTAACTGATGAGGTTCAGATTTCAGCCCGTTGTGCAGCGGCTGGCCTGACGGTATTGGATAAGGTGGTGAACTACCGGCCTATTGTTCGTTATGCCACCGTAGGACTCTGCCGGCGAGTCCGGGCAGGCGGTGTTGCCAGCCGTAGCGACCCGCTTCCAGGTGCTCGTTCAATCGATCGCGCTGCGAAAGAAAACGGGCGCGGAGCATGGTACGGCGCCGTTTGACACCAAGCCAAACGCATGCCCAGATTTAACACCACCAGAACCGTGACCGTCACATTCAAAGTCATGTGGATGAGGCCCAACCTCCAAGCCGGAGCTGTACAGGGGAGGTCGGACCAATCGGCGAGGCCCGTCGGAAGAGCGAGCAGGGCCACCATGAACCCCAGGAGCAAGGCAAAAAAAGCCAGCTGCACCAAGGCGTTAGATCCGCTACCATTTCTAATATTAAAACTCTGTTTGCACGTCAAATCTAACATAGGGTCGCTAAAAAAGTCCTAAAAGCAGGCTAAAAAAACGCTCAATAACGCCTGTTAAAAAAACAGGCTATCCACAGAGTTGAAATAACCTCCGTAGATAGCCACTCGATTCAACAATCCGTGCCTGTCTTTTCTTAGATAGTTCGCCGGCCCTGTATAAAATTCACTGCAATGGCAACCAAGGCCAACACGAGTAACACGTGAATGATGCCACCCACGACGTTTGTGGCCAGTCCCAACAACCACAACACAATGAGAATTACGACAATGGTCCATATCATGATGGGTCCCTCCAGGAAGTATTTGCAAACTAACTGATTTACCGGCGCGAGCTGTGCTTCAAAATTTCTCGCTTGGCTCAGTCAAGCCTGCTCACAGGTTAACACACTTGTGCTCAAAAAGTCCCAAAATCGTTCGCAAAAAAAATTTAGATCGAAAACCGTCGAGTTCACATTCTTCATACCGGAACGCCTCGACACACGCTCCTGAAGTTGGTTTTGTCAAACACAGCGTAATTGACAAACGCGTACTTTCGATTAGACTGTTCTCGTTCGCGAGGGCTTCCCCATGTCCCGTTCTTATCACTCGCTTCAACGCGCAGTCATTTTCCTATTCATCATCTCTCTGCTGATGGGCGGATTGCCCACTGCGGCTCAACCCCAACCGATCAAACATCTCATCCCGATCGGTGGCGGCTACGCCGATGTGTATGCGGGCTTTGCTCGAGCGGCCGTGCTCAAGGCGCAAAACAACCAGGTCAAAATCCTCGTGCTGCCGTTTGCCTCCGCCTCCCAAGCCGGCACCATCGGCGCAACCGAACGCGCCACATTGTTGAGATCGGCCGAAGAGCGCCGCTTCCAGATCGAGGAAGCCTGCAAACGCGCTGCTCCAAAGTCAGTGACTTGCCAGACCGTCCTCGCGCCGATCTTTACCCGCGATGATGCCAGGAATCCTGAGGCGCCGAAGTTCTTCACCGACGATCTGGCCGCGATCTTCATTCTGGACGGCAATCAAGCGATCGGCATGCAAGTCATCAAGGGGACGCCGATCGAAGAGGCCCTTGCCGCAGCGTATGACCGTGGCGTGATCGTCGCCGGTACGGGTGCCGGGGGGGGGCTGCAAGCGACCACGATGCTGATCGGCTATCAACCCGCTTTCGATGCGAGCAATGCCCTGCAGTTCGGCGCGAATGACGTGTGGTACTCCCCTGAAAAACATGGACTGTTGTTTTCCATCAAAAATGCGCTGTTGGCTCCGCAGTTCTTCCAGCAAAATCGCGTGGGACTGTTGCTCAACGCCATGGCCTTGCCTGGCGTGCCGCATGTGGGCCTCGGCCTCGATGCCTACACCGGGGTGAATGTCTATGCTGAGACACGTCTGCAGGACGTGTTCGGCCTGTATACGGTTACCGTTCTTGATGCCGAAACCTATCACGCTGCCGCCGCCGTGCAATATGAGGCATCCCGTAATCTGCTGCGCCTGCGCAACGTTCTGGTGCAAATGTTGTCCCCCGGCGGGTTCTCCTACGATCTCACTAAGCGTGTCACGTCATTGGGCGCCAGGGCCCAGACACCCAGCACCAGAGTGACCCGCAACTTCAACGCGTTGACTCTGCCTAAAAATGCCGGATCATTGATCCTGGCTGGCGATCTCAGTGAAACGCTGGAGAACAATACGATCCTCAAACGCTTTGTGCGGCTAGCGGGCGGAGCTGAGGCGAAGATCATGATCGTGGCGACCGGTTTCTCTTCGCCCCTCTCGGCCCAGGTCACGGCTGAAAAATACGCGGCGGCGCTGGGGGTCTCCTCACAGATAGCGGTGCTGCCAGCGGGTGAGGGGTTGACCATTCCTGCCGATGTGACGGGCCTCTTGCTCATCGCCGACGATCAATCCCGGATTCTGGTCAGTTTGTTGGAAGCGGTGAAGACGGCCTGGTCTAATGGGTTACCGCTATTGGCCGATAACGGCGGCGCGGCGGTCGTGGGTGCGTCGTTCTCGGTGCATGGACCAGTCCCGCTAAACGTGGCTGAAGCCGAGATCGCTGTACAGAAGTCATTCCTGCGGGGCGGGACGAATCTCGTGAAAGGGTTGGGTCTGCTCGACATCTCGATCGAGCCGCAGCTGCTGAACGATAACCGCTGGGGGCGCCTGTTTTCGCTGGCTTATAACAGGCCGGACACCGTGGCGTACGGCCTGACGCAAAACACGGCGCTGGAGATCACCTCGGCGGGCGCTCGCACGATCGGGGAAAATGTGATCTTCGCGCTCGACCTCCGTAGCGCGGCGCTCGACCTCGGTACCAACGACGGCTTTGTGATCGCCAATGGCCTGTTGGATGTGTTCGTGCCCGGTGATCCGATCAACCCGACGGTGGCCGACGTCAGAGGCGTGGTCACGCCTGTGCCCACACCGGATGTGCCGACGGCCACGCCAACTGCGACGCCTACGGCGACCTCTACTGCCACGCCAACACACACGCCGACCCATACCTTTACACCCAGCCCCACCTTCACGCACACACCAACGCCGACACCTACCGCTCCGCCCACGGCCACGGCCACACCGCGGCCCACACCAGTGCCCTTCGGCAAATCGGCCACCGGCGAGGTGCTTCCTATTTTGCCCATCACCCTCGGGGCCGCCGTGATTTTCTTTGTGGTGGTGTTATGGGTGGGGCGCCGCAAGAAATAGGCCGTTCGCATTTGACCGTGCTAGATCAATCGGGTATACTAACGCACGTTGCACGGCAGCCCATCTTACATGAAAGGTCGGATGCTCTCAAGCGTCGATCGCTGATTGGTAATCCGTAGTAGTCAGGGCGCAAGACCGTGCAGGCTTGCGCCCTTTTTTGGCGCAAAACAAGGAGCGAGTATGAAGCCGCAACGCGACAGCAATGTGAAGGCAAAAGAAGAAAAGGTCGAAGTGGAAGGTACGGTGGTGGAGGCGCTGCCCAACACCATGTTCACGGTGAAGCTGGAGAATGGTCACACGGTGATGGGCTATCTGTCGGGCAAGATGCGCCGCTATTACATTCGCATCCTGCTGGGCGATCGGGTCAAAGTGGAGATGTCGCCGTATGATCTGACCAAGGGCCGCATCACCTACCGTTTCCGCAGCCCCAGTGCGCCTGCCGCCGAATTCTAACGGCCGTCGATTTACGCACACCTCTGTGGCGGGAGCCATGCTCCCGTCGCACTACTCCCATCAATGCGAATCTTCACGAATGGCCGGGTCACGATCATTCGCGTCGGTTCGTAGCTGATTTCCTCGCGATTAAGCAGACCCAGTCTTTTTCCTGTAGGCGATCGATCACCTTCAGCCCTTGCGTCTGGAGTGCCTCACGCACACCGTACTCTTGAGTGTCGATCAATCCCGCAAAGATGGCCAGCCCGCCCGATCGGACCACGCGCCCTAGATTGTCTTCACACAAACCAATAATCACCCGTGCCAGGATATTGACAATGATCAGATCGTAAGTCTGTTGAGCCACTTCGTTGAGTGAGCCTAAGCCGACCGCGATTTGCTCCCCCACGTGATTCATCTCCGCATTTTCCTGCGCCACTTTCACGGCCAGTGGATCGTTGTCGATCGCTATGATGGACTTCATACCCAGCAGCGCTGCGCCAATCGCCAGGATACCGGAGCCAGTGCCCAGATCGAGCGTGTGCATTTCTGGTCGGGCATATTTCTCAAGCGCAGCCAGGCACATCTGCGTGGTGGGATGCAGTCCCGTGCCAAACGCCATCCCCGGATCGAGTTCCATCACGATCTCGCCGGGCCGCACGGCATACTCGCGCCAAGTTGGCTTGATCACGAAGCGCTCGCCCAGGTGCACGACATGATAGTGCTCCTTCCACGCATTCGCCCAGTCGCTCTCGGCCACAACCCGAAACGTCGGTTCGGGAATGTGCACGATCTGCGCCAGATGCCACAGTGCTTCCTCCATCTGTTGCCGCTTGGTTTCAACGTCATCTTCCAGAGACAGATAGGCGCGCACCGCCACGATCGGTTCGAGCTGGGCCGTTGCTCCTTCGTCTGCTCCGGCTTGAATATCTCGTGCGATCTGTTCGATGGCCACGCCGTTGGGCGCGTAGCGGCTCAGCACCTCCGCGACGGCCTCGGCGGTTTCGGCCTCGGTCATCACGCAGACCTCAAGCCACTGGTTTGATTGCTGATTGCTGATTGCTGATTGCTGATTAGAAGACATGCGGCCTCGCAACAAGAACGCCGACCTCTGCGATCGGCGTTTCTAACTCCTGATACCTCACTTCCAAGCTCTACACGGTAAACAGATCCCGCAGTTTATCGATGAAGCCCTTCTCGCTTTGCGGAATCACTTCCTTACCCAGCGTCTTGGCCAGCTCGCCAAACAACCGGCGCTGTTCGCTGGAGAGATTCGTCGGCACAGCCACCTGCACCACCACCAGTTGATCGCCGCGCCCCTGCCGCCGTAAATGGGGAATGCCCTTGCCCTTGATCGAGATGACACGCCCGGTCTGTGTTCCGGCCGGAATGCCAATGGTCTCGTCGCCGTCCAGCGTGGGCACCACGATCTCATCACCCAGCGCCGCCTGCGCCACGTTGATCTGGACTTCCATCACCACGTCGTCTTCACGGCGACGGAAGAATTGATGTGGCTTGACATTGAGCACGACATACAAGTTGCCCGGCGGGCCGCCGAACTCGCCTAACTCGCCTTCACCCGCCAGGCGAATTTGAGTGCCGGTATCGACCCCAGGCGGCACTTTGACATTCAAGTGCCGTGTCACGCGAATCTTCTTGTTGCCCCGACATTGACTGCACGGCATGGAGATCGTTTCGCCCTCGCCACGGCAGGCGGGGCACGTCGTCACGTTGACGAACGACCCCAGGATCGATTGCTGCACGCGGCGTACTTCGCCTGTGCCGTTGCACGTGGTGCAGCGATTGGGCGTTGTGCCCGGTTCTGCACCTTTGCCCGTACAGCGCGGGCACGTCTCGTAACGCGCCACTTCCACTTCACGCTCCAGGCCGAACGCTGCCTCGTCGAACGTGATGGTCATGTCGTAACGTAGATCGGCCCCGCGCCGGGGCGTGCGCCGTGACGTCGACGAAGCCCGCTGTCCGCCGAAGCCGAAGAACTCTTCGAAGATGTCGCCCAGTCCGCCGAAGCCCGTAAAGTCTCCGCTGAAACCGCCCGTGCCGCCCATCCCGCTGCCGTCGACCGCCGCGTGTCCAAAGCGATCATACGCCGCACGCTTATTATCGTCCGACAGCACTTCATAGGCCTCGTTCAGTTCTTTGAACTTGGCCTCGGCGTCGTGCGATTTGTTCACGTCGGGGTGGTACTGCCGCGCGAGTTTGCGGTAGGCCTTTTTGATATCGTCCCCGCCGGTGCTCTTCGGAACGCCCAGCACTTCATAGTAATCACGCTTGCGAACAGCCATTGAGCCTATCCAGTGAACCATGAACCATGAACAATTGGAGTTGTTCATGGCTCATGGTTGCTTGTTAATTCTTGGTGAACTCCCCGTCAATTACATCGTCACCGCCAGGCCCGGTCGGGCCGGCGTCACCGCCCATGTCGCCCATCCCACCCATATCCGGTGGCGGCGTCGCGCCGGGCTGCTGATACATGGAGGCGCCGATCTTCTGCACCGACTGCGCCAGATCGTCGGTCTTGTGCTTCAGATCTTCCACGCTGCCGGTATCCAGCATGCCTTTCAGCGCAGCCGCCTTGGATTCAACTTCGTTCTTCACGTCGGCCGGAACCTTGTCGCCCAGATCGCGCAGCGTCTTCTCGGCAGTATACACTATCGAGTCGGCATTGTTGCGCGCTTCGATCCGATCCTTGCGCTTCTGATCTTCCGTGGCGAATTTCTCTGCGTCCTTCACCATCTGATCGACCTCGGAGTCTGACAGACCTGACGACGCGGTGATGGTAATGTGCTGCGTGCGGCCCGTCGCCTTGTCCGAGGCCGACACTTTCAGGATGCCGTTCGCGTCGATGTCAAACGTTACTTCGACCTGGGGCATGCCGCGCGGCGCGGGCGGAATGCCGTCCAGAATGAACTTGCCCAGCGTCTTGTTGTCGGCTGACATGGGACGCTCGCCCTGCGTCACATGAATCTCCACGCTCGTCTGGCCATCACTGGCCGTTGAGAACACCTGGCTCTTCTTCGTCGGGATGGTCGTGTTGCGCGGAATCAACGGTGTCGCCACTCCGCCCAACGTTTCAATGCCCAACGTCAGTGGTGTCACGTCCAGCAGCAGAATGTCTTTCACCTCGCCGCCCAGCACACCGGCTTGAATCGCCGCACCCACGGCCACGACCTCGTCGGGATTCACACCCTTATGGGGATCTTTGCCGAAGAACTTGCGCACTGCTTCGACGACGGCGGGCATGCGCGTCATGCCGCCCACCAGTACGATCTCGTCGATCTTATCCGGCGTGGTGCCCGCGTCCTGCAACGCACGGCGGCACGGCTCGATTGAGCGTTGGATCAAATCGGCGGTCAGCTGCTCCAGCTTGGCGCGCGTCAACTTCATTACCAAGTGCTTGGGCCCGGAGGCATCGGCCGTGATGAACGGCAGGTTGATTTCGGTTTCCATCAACGTCGAGAGCTCGATCTTGGCCTTCTCGCCCGCTTCCTTCAAGCGTTGCAGCGCCTGCCGGTCGTTGCGTAGATCGATCCCGTCAGACTTCTTGAATTCGTCAGCCACGTAATCGATGATGCGCTGATCGAAGTCGTCGCCGCCCAGGAAGGTATCGCCGTTGGTCGACTTCACTTCAAACACGCCGTCGCCCACGTCGAGGATCGAAATATCGAACGTGCCGCCGCCGAGGTC
>JAUQXC010000735.1 GCA_030834825.1 Thermoflexales bacterium | reverse complement strand
CGGTTGAATTTCGTCCACGGTGATGAAGGCGCCGGGATCGATCTCTTTGACGATGGTCTGGGCCTTGGCCGTATCGCGGCGCGCAATGGCCGAGTTGACGACGGTGATTTCGCCGTCGCGGCCATGCGCCACAAATTCGGTGACGGCGAAATTGGCGGCGCGCAGCGCTGCGGCAATCACCGCGCCGGAGCTCGGTGAATAGACGCGGAGCATGTTGTGGCCCAGCGCCAGTCGCTGTTCCGCAATGATGCCAATGACGATGCCGGTGCCGAAGCCCAACGAATAACCCGCCACGGTCAACGGATCGAGCGGTCCCTTCAGGACGGTGCTGACGGCCAGAATGAACACCGTAGCTTGAATTACGCCAATGCTGCCCGCCAGCAGTTTTCGGCCACGGATCACGAACAACAAGCGCAGGGTGTCCAACGACATATCAGCTACACGCATCACAAAGACAAAGAGTCCAGCCAGCAGCGGCGTCATCGTATCCATCGCAGTAGCCTCCAGTTAATTCACAACCTCATCCCATACACTAGCAAATCGATCGTGTGTCCTACACTGTACTGATACAGGTTGGTGGGTGTTCGCTGCAATAGTTGGAAGCCCAACTTCTCGTACCAGGGCGCGGCGATCTTGTTTTCACTGCTGGTTTCCAAATGCACGCCGGGAACATTCTCGTTGCGCAGCTGATCGAGATAGGCCCGCATCAAGGCGGTGCCCACACCCTGGCCGCGCCGATCGACGCGCGTGTTGATGTGCAAGTGCGCGGGGTAAGGTGCCAGATCGAGAGAGGGCACGCGCAGACGCGCATAACGCCAAATGTAAGCCAGTGATTTACGGGTGAATACGCCGGGGTAGCGCAGCGTCGCGGCGCGCCACGCCACACGCGTCACATTCGAGCGAAACCACAAGTATTGGCTGCGTGTATCCGGACAGCCCATCAGGTAGCCGAGCAGCCCGTCCTCCGCGTGTGCCATCCACAGATAGTTGAAGGCCACGTCGGTGTAGTAAGTGGCAAAAGCGTCCAGAAACACTTCGCGGGCATCGAAGAAGCGCTCGATCGGCTCGCCGAAGTGCGCGGTATCGCCGGCCAGCTGGCGCACCGCCGATCGATCAGAGGGTTGATAGCGACGGATAGTCCACATGATTTGTGAGGCGTAAGGCGTGATGCGTAAACAAGCGGGCCGTGTGAATAACGCGATCGGCGACAAGATTGGCGGCATTGGGGCGCGCGGCACGCAAGCCGGCTTGCCGCAGGCGGTTACGCCATGCCGGATCGTGCAACAACCGATCGGCCTGAGCTAACGCCTCGGCGGCTGAATCGACCAGCAGCGCTGCCCCGGTGGCGGCCAGGTGCTCGGCATTTCTGGTTTCGTGACCGGTCAGTGCGCGCGGAATGATCATCGGCACGCCCGCGGCCAGCAGTTCTGATCCGGCCAGTCCGCCCGCTTTGCTAATGGCTACGTCAGCCACCGCCAACCAATCGGGCATGTTGTGGACGAAGCCGCGCACGATCCAAGCGCGCGACAGGGTCTTCAACTGGCGGCGCAGGGCGTGATTGCTGCCGGTGATGAAGACGATCTGCGCGTCGAGCGGGTGCGCCAGCAGTAATCGGGCGACGGCTTCCAGTGCGCCCACGCCCAACCCGCCGCCCATGATCAAGACCACCGGCTGTTCAGGATGGAGTCCCAACCGCCGGGCCGCCGCGGCTCGATCGGGCAAGGCGGTAAACCCGCGCTCAATGGGAATGCCCGTCACCGTGATGATGGCCTGATCGATTCCATCATGGATCAAGCGATCGCGCGCTGCCTCAGTCGGCACGCCATACCAGGCGGTGCCCGCGTGTTGCCACACACGGTGTGGATCGAAATCGGTGATGATGGTACACAGCGGAACCGTCAGGCGGCCGCTGCGCCGCCAGCCCGCGCACAACTCGGCCGGCAGAAAGTGCGTGCAGACAATGGCTTCAGGCTGAAAGGCTTTGATGGTGTGGAGGAGTGAGCGGGTGCTGATCTGTTGGGTATGGTAACGCGGCCCGCGCAGAACCCGATCGACCACGAATTGATCGCTGAGGTGATAAGCCAGGTGATATAGGCGGGGCAAGCGGGTAATGAGGCCCAGGCCGCCGCCGATGTAGGCCGCGCGAAACAGCGGATGCGTGAAACGCATCGCATCGTGCAGGGCCACACGAGCGCCGTGCTCGACTAAAGATTGGGACAGGGCCTCGGCCGCACGACGATGTCCGGCTCCGGCTTCAGCGTAAAAGATCAAAACGCGAGGCGGGTTAGTCACAGGGGCGATTATACCCGAAGGTGAGGAAGGGCTGCTGAGGCGTTCTTAGTTGCGCGGTCGGGCTTGCAAGACGGCGTTGAGCGTCAGCGTCCGTCCATCGCGCCAGACTTCGATGGCGACGTTCTCGCCGACCTGGTGATGATTGAGCAGATTGAGGAAGCCGCTTTCATCGTTCAGGGCTTCAGCGCCGATCTTGGTGATGATGTCGCCCGGCTGAACGCCCGCCTGATTGGCGGTTGCACCGGCGACGACCATTTCCACGTAGGCGCCCCATTCCATGGGCAGATTATTGGCCCGGGCGATCTCCGGCGAGATCGCCTGCCAGCGCACGCCGAGGTAAGGTCGTTCCACGTAACCCTGCGCGATCAGTTGCGAGGCGATCTCGCTGACGGTTTCAGCGGGGATGGAGAACCCCAGCCCTTCAGCTACCGCACCCCCGAAGGAATTGCCGCGCACGATGGCCGTGTTGATGCCGATCACTTGACCGCTCAGGTTGACCAGCGGACCGCCGGAATTGCCCTGATTGATCGCCGCATCGGTCTGGATCATCTTTTCATACGCGGCGCCTTCGTCGACACCCAGGGTGCGGCCTACGGCGCTGATCACGCCGGAGGTAACGGTGTTCTTAAAATCGCCCAGCGGACTGCCGATGGCGATAACGGCTTCACCAATTTGCAACTGCGTGGAGTCACCCAGCTCGGCTACAGCGGGCACATTGCGCTTCACTTTGATCACGGCCAGATCGGTGAACGAATCAACCCCGATCATTTCAGCGGGCGCCGTCGTGCCATCGGCGAAGATCACTTCCAGCGTTTCATACCCTTCGACAACGTGGTTGTTCGTGACGATGTAACCTTGCGGTGAGATGATCACGCCGGAGCCGGAGCCTTTGGGCTGCTGCACACTATCGCCGAAGAAACCAAACACTCGCTGCTGGGGCATGGTGTTGACCACGGTAACCACCGCCGGTCCAACGCGCTTGACGGCGGCGACCACGGCAGAATTGGCATCGCCGGTCAGGCGCAGTGCATTGGCTGCCGCCGTGACGATGGGCACGTTGCTGTCTGGCGGCGTGCTGAGCGTAGCCTGGGCTTGCAGGGTATTTTGCACGACCAGACTGCCGGTAATCCCGCCGCCGATCGCACCGAAGATCAAGCCAATGATCAACATGGCGATCAGGCCGGTCAGCCTGCGACCACGACGTGGCTCAGTGAGGGTCGGGCGCGTGGAAACCGATCGGGCTGTTTCAGTGGCGACTGGAGACGGTGTCACTTCGACGTTCGGTTGAATTTCAGGAGCGGGTTCGTTTAGCATGAAAGCCGATCACCTTAATGTGTTTCACTCTTTGATCGAACAAAGTGTTGTGTTGATCCAGTCTTGATTATGCTACGTGATGTTTAAGGTGAAGTTAACTCTTGCCTAGAGTAGAGTAAGAGAAGGGAGAACCAGAACCCCGGTTTCTCAACTTGGGCGTGCAGTTACGGCGTGGCGGTGGGCGTGGCGCTGGGTATGATCGCCGGGCGTTCGCCGGGACGCAGCGTGGCCGTGGGTGTAGGCGTGGGCACGGTGTCGAGCCATTCAAAGCTCGATTCGCTGATGGGACTGACGAGCCGGAATTTTGAATCCTGATCACTGCCCGTGCCCGTTTGCCGCATGATCTTCACACGCCATTTAAACAAGCGGTTGGCATCGCCGGTCGCCGGATATTGATCGGCCAACAGATGATAACTTGTGGCGCGCGTGCGGAATGAAATGGTCTCAGTGCCGGGGCGTTCCACTTCAACTTGATACAGTTCATTCGACTGCAAAATGCCGGACGAGAGCCACTGCAAGAGGATCGGCGCGGAACCGCCGATGAAGATTTCGCGATCGAGCGGCGTCAACAGTCTGACCGCCGGATACTGGACCAGCGGCGTGGGCGTCGCCATCGCGGCTGACGAACCGCCCGGTCCCGGTGTGAAGGTGGGCGTAGGCCCCACGGGAATCACCAACTGATCCCCGACGCGCAGCGACTGAATATCTTTGAGCCAGGCGTTACGTTCTTGAATGCGGTTCATGGGGACTTTAAATTTTTCCGCGATGCCGCTAAGCGTGTCCCCGGCTTGGACGGTATAAACAATTTCATTTGCCGGGGGCGGCGTCGGTGCACCGGGCAAAGGTGTGGCCGTGTGTGTCGGTTGGGGTGTGGGCGGTGGAATCTTCAACGTTTCACCGACCACGATCAGATCGTCTTCAGCTTTGCCGTTGAAGGCCATGAGTTCCGGCACGGTCCGATCATATAGCAGGGCGATGCGGCCCGGCGTGTCGCCGTTCTTGACGGTGTACTCGAGGGGCGGCACCGGCGTGGGTGTGCCGGTTGGCGTGGCGCTGGCGCGTGCTGTTGCCGTGGGCAGGATCACCGATCGGGTAGGTGTGCGTGTCACTGTGGGCGTTAAAGCTGCAATTGCCGACTGGCGCGTGCTTTGCACAATGATGGCGACAAACAACACGATGACGATGGCCGTGAAGATGATCACGATGATGCGGGTAGGGCGCTGCGCGGCCTCGACGCGCTGCTCGCGCGCGATGGCTTTGGCCTGCGCTGCTTCGGCTTTGGCGATCGCGACCAGATCCGCGCCGCAGTTCATGCACGTTTTGGCGCGGGTCGAGATGGTGGCGCCGCACTGCGGGCACAGACGTTGTGATTCGGGAGTGGCACTGTCGGGCGCAGCGGGTGTGTCTGCGGCGCGCGGCTTGCCGGGACGCGGAAACTTCATGTGACTAAACTGCCATCCAGGCCCAGCGTCGGTGCGATGGCCTGCATCGCCCGCAGCACGATGCTGAGATGTTCATCAAGCGGCACGCCCAAATCGGCGGCGGCGCGCTCGATCTCCGTTCGATCGACGGCGGCGGCGAAGGCTTTATCTTTCCACTTCTTTTTCACACTGGAGACGGTCACGTCGGCAATGTTCTTGCTGGGCCGAACCAGCGCCGTGGCCGTAATCAGGCCGGTGAGTTCGTCCACCGCATACAACGCTTTCTCCAGATCGGTCACGCGTTCCACGCCGGTGACTTCCGTCGCGTGCGACAAAATGGCGCGAATGATCTCCTCGCTTACGCCGCGCTCGCGCAGGATACGCGCGCCGATCACCGGGTGGCCCTCGGCGGCCACATCGGGATAGCGTTCATAATCGAAATCGTGCAGCAGTCCCACCACACACCACACTTCGACATCGCCCTTGAAGCGTGGCGCATAAGCGCGCAGACTCGCTTCCACAGCTAACATGTGCTTGCGCAACGAATCGCTAGCGGTGTATTCGGTGACGATGGCCCAGGCTTCTTCGCGGTTCATAGCGGTTTCATAAGAAACCTGACAGGTTTGAGTAACCTGTCAGGTTTTGCGGCATTATACCACAGCCGCTTGCCGAAGCGCGTAACCTCCCGGAGGCTCTAGATCTCCGGGAGGTTGGGGGAGCTCTTTATCTTGTCGGCGTCCGCGTGGGTGTGCGAGTGCGCGTCGGCGTGCGGGTTG
>JAUQXC010000734.1 GCA_030834825.1 Thermoflexales bacterium | reverse complement strand
GGTATATTCGTACCACTGGACACCCTGCCCTTGTTACCCAATGGCAAAGTGGATGTGAGCGCACTGCCCCGCTTGGATGAGTCGCGACCGATACTGGCCTCCTTGTACGTGGCACCACAAAGCGAGGTGGAACAGTCGATCGCCATCATCTGGCAAGCTATCCTTAAAGTCGAGCGGGTGGGTCTACACGACAATTTCTTTGAGTTAGGCGGTAACTCGCTGTTGATCGCCCAAGCTCATCAACAACTACGTGACAAGTTCAAATCTGAGATGTCTTTAGTCGATATGTTCAAGTATCCAACCGTCAGTGCTCTAGCCAGGCACTTGAGTCAAAACGATCATCCCATTGCGTCACAGTATCAGACAATTCAAGAGCAGGCTCAAAAACGCCGAGAGGCGCTGCACCAGCGCGAGCAAATCGCCCGGCAACGCCAGCGTGGTTGAGTCGTGTGACCGTTATTTAAGCTGCCCGTCGACGACCGCCCTGAGTACCGCGGTAAGTCTGGTTGGCTTGCGCGTGATTAGACGTACAGTTTGAAACCCTTATCAGGAACGGAATCAACATGCATGAACTGAATCTGGAAGGCATTGCGATTGTTGGGATGGCGTGCCGCGTCCCCGGTGCGAAGAATCCGGCTGAGTTCTGGCAGAATTTGTGTAACGGCCTCGAATCGATCACTTTCTTCACGGATGCGGAGCTGATTGAAGCTGGGGTTGATCCCGCGATCGTGCGTCATCCGCACTACGTCAAAGCGCGCGGCATCATCGGCAACGTGGACCGATTCGAGGCCGGGTTCTTTGGCCTGCACGCGCGCGAGGCCTCGTTGATGGATCCACAGCATCGGCTCTTTATCGAGTGTGCCTGGGAGGCGTTGGAAAATGCAGGCTATGCACCCAGCAATGAGCGGCGGCGCATTGGGGTCTTCGCCGGGCAGAGCATGAACACTTATCTGCTGACCAACTTGATCTCGCATCTGGAGTTGGTGGCGGGCGTGGACAGCCTGCAAGCCTCAATCGGCAATGATAAAGACAGCCTCACTACCGAAGTAGCCTATCGCTTGAACCTCACCGGCCCGGCGGTAACGATCCAATCCTCCTCGTCCACTTCACTGACGGCCATTCACTACGCCTGTCAAAGCCTGCTCAGCTACGAATGCGATATGGCCCTGGCCGGCGGTGTATCCATTCATTTACCGGAGAAGTCGGGCTATCTCTATCATGAAGGCGGCATCACTTCGCTCGATGGGCATTGCCGCGCCTATGATGCGCAGGCCGAAGGCTTCGTCGCCGGATTAGGCGCGGGTGCAGTCACGCTCAAGCGCCTAGCGGATGCCGTAGCCGAGGGCGATACGATCTACGCGGTGATCAAAGGTTCGGCCGTTAACAACGATGGATCGGCCAAGGTGAGTTACATGGCCCCCAGCGTCGACGGTCAGGCCGAAGTTGTCATGATGGCCCAGGCCGTCGCCGGAATCACGCCGGACACGATCGGGTATGTGGAAGGTCACGGCACAGGTACGGCCAGTGGCGATCCGATCGAAGTGGCCGCGTTGACACAAGCGTTTCGTGCCGGAACTGAGAAGCGGGGCTACTGCCCGCTTGGATCAGTGAAGACCAACATCGGGCATCTGGACGCGGCCGCGGGCGTAATTGGATTAATCAAGACGGCACTGATGTTGCAGCATAAGACCATCCCGCCCACGCTACACTTTCAACAGGCCAATCCGAACATCGATTTTGCCAACAGCCCGTTCTACGTCAACACACAGTTGTTGGACTGGAAGTCGAATGGCTGGCCACGCCGCGCCGGTGTCACCTCGCTAGGGATGGGCGGCACCAACGCGCACGCCGTGCTGGAAGAAACGCCAGAGCTCGAATCGTCCGGCCCTTCACGATCGGCCCAGCTCATTTTGTTATCCGCGCGCACCGACACCGCACTGGCGACGATGACCAACAATCTGGTGGCGCATTTGGTCCAGCACATCGATCTGAAACTGCCCGATATCGCCTACACCTTGCAGGTGGGCCGTAAGCGCCTCGTACAGCGCCGCATGTTGGTCTGTCACGACAGCGATGATGCCCTGGATGCCTTGAGCACCTGCGATCCCGAACGGGTCTTTGGCAGCAGGCAGGAAGATCAAACGCGCTCGATCGTGTTCATGTTCTCCGGGCAAGGCGCACAGTACGTGAACATGGGCCGTGAGCTGTACGACAGTGAACCAATCTTTCGCGAGCAGCTCGACCGCTGTTGCGATCTACTGAAGCCACATCTGGGACTTGATTTGCGATCGGTGCTGTATCCTGCGGAAGAGCAGCTTGAAGCAGCTGCACAGCAGCTGACGCAAACGGCGCTGACACAACCGGCACTGTTCGTGATCGAATATGCGCTGGCGCAGTTGTGGTTGGCGTGGGGCCTACAACCACAGGCCATGATCGGACACAGCATCGGCGAATATGTAGCGGCGTGTCTGGCCGGGGTCTTCTCACTGGCAGAGGCGTTGTTGCTCGTCGCGGCACGGGGGCGCTTGATGCAGCAGATGCCACGTGGTGCGATGCTGGGCGTGCCGCTGTCCGAGGCCGAAGTGCAGCCTTACCTCAACGATCAACTCTCACTCGCGGTGGTCAACAGTCCAACAAGTTGTGTCATCGCGGGTACACCCGAAGCCATCGCCGATCTGCAAACTCACCTCGAAGCGCAAGGGCTCAAGCCACGCGCCCTGCATACTTCGCACGCTTTTCATTCGGCAATGATGGAGCCCGTGCTGCCCGCTTTCTGCGAACAGGTGCGGCGCGTGCAACTCCATCCTCCTACAGTGCCTTACATTTCGAATACCACCGGCACGGTGATCACCGCGGCGCAAGCAACCAATCCCGAATATTGGGCGAAGCATCTGCGTGGCACGGTGCGCTTTGGCGACGGCGTACGCGAACTGCTGCAAGACTCGACCGCGATTCTATTGGAAGTGGGTCCGGGGCAAACACTCAGCACCTTGGTGCGACAGCATCCTGCCAAGGGCGCACAGCACGTCATGCTCTCCACATTGCGTCATCCACAAGAACGCTCATCAGACGTCGCTTTTCTGCTCAACACCATTGGGCGCTTGTGGCTATCCGGCGTCGAGATCAATTGGCACGCCTTCTATGCCAACGAACGACGCCGACGCGTCCCCCTGCCCACTTATCCGTTCGAGCGCGAACGTTACTGGATCGAACCCAAAGCACAGACGCTCAACACATCCACGAAGGCGGCGCGGGCCGATCGAAAGTTGGACATCGCTGACTGGTTCTATCTACCGGCGTGGAAACCAACGCTCGCACCACGACTGCGCGAAGAAGCCTTTGCCGATCGAAAGACCTGGTTGTTATTTGTGGATGAGACAGACGAGTTGAGTGTGCGATTAACACAGCGCTTGATGGAGTTAGGGCAGTCTGTCATCAGTGTGCGACCCGGCACAGCAACTCGACAGATGGATGAAGCGCACTGGGCGATCGATCCGCACGATCCGGCGGCTTACGAGGCGCTGCTGAAAGGCCAGCGTCCCGATCGCATCCTCCATCTCTGGGGAAGCACTCCCGCCGATCGGTCTGCAGACGATCATCGCGCGCGCGGGTTCTTAAGCGTGCTGCATCTGACGCAAGCGTTAGGCCGCCAGAACGTGACGACACTGCTGCCGATGCAGATCGTAACGATGCAGACCCAAGCGGTGAACACCGCCGATCCGATCGAGCCGGAGAAGGCCGCCGTGCTGGGGGTGTGCAAAGTCATTCCCCAAGAGTACTTCAACCTCAAGTGTCAGTGCCTCGACCTCGATCGCGCCACAGTATCCGCACACTTGATCGATCGGATTCTGGCCGAAGATCAAACCGATCCGGTGGTCGCCTATCGTGGATCGCGCCGCTGGATCCAGACCTATGAAGCGGTACACGTGAGGGCGGGTACGGCCCGGCTGCGTGAGAAGGGGGTGTATCTCATCACCGGCGGATTGGGCAATGTCGGGTATGCCTTTGCTGAAACCTTGGCGAAACAGGCCCAAGCGCGTTTAGTGCTCATCGGCCGTACTGAGTTGCCGCCACGCGATCAATGGGCGACGTGGCTCAATGCCCATGAAGTAGCTGATACGATCAGTACAAAGCTGCGCAAAATACAAGCCCTAGAAGAGCTCGGCGCCGAAGTGTTGGTGGTGAGCGCGGATGTCGCGCAAGCCGCGCAGCTCCGCACCGCGATCGAGCAAGCCCGAGCAAAGTGGGGAGCGATGCACGGTGTAATTCACGCCGCCGGCACGATCGATCCGCAATTGTTCCGCGCCATTCGCGATACGCAGGCGGCCGAGGCCGTGCAGCATTTCCCGGCGAAAGTGCAGGGTGCGCAAGCTTTGGCAGAAGCACTGCGCGATCAAGCGCTCGACTTCTGCCTGTTGACCTCGTCGCTCTCAGCGGTGTTGGGCGGTCTAGGGTTGGCGGCTTACGCCGCGGCCAATGCCTATCTGGATGCCTTCGTGCAGCGTCACAATCAAATCGAGCCGGCACCGTGGATGAGTGTGGATTGGGATGGCTGGCAGGTCACGGCAAAAGATCAGGCGCACGCGCAAAGTGGCAATACGCCAGATCATCTGGCGATCACCGCAGAACAGGGCGGAGAAGTCCTGCAGCGCTTATTGTCAATCGCGCCGGTGCCGCAGCTCGTCATTTCCACCAGCAATCTGTCCGCACGCCTCGAACAGTGGGTCAAGCCACAGCTTCAATCGGATGTGGCTCCACAGACCAACAAAGCCGTGGTACAAATGGCGCGCCCGAATTTGCAGACGACGTACGTCGCGCCGCGCAGTGAGCTCGAACAGCAGATCGCGCAAGTCTGGCAAAACGTGCTGGGGTTGGAACAAGTCGGGATCTACGACAGCTTCTTTGAGTTGGGCGGCAACTCACTGGCAGGCGTACAGGCCATCGCCCAACTTAATGCCGCATTGGGTGTTCAGATTCCCACGGTGACGCTCTACGAAAGTCCGACGATCAACGCGCTAGCCAAGCTGGTGGCACAACAAACGGGCGCAACCGAGCCGGAAGAACCCGCTTACGAAAGCAATCGCAGCCGTGGTGAACGGCGACGGGTGCGTACGCAACAACGACGGCAGGAATGAACTAATTCTTTCTTCAGAGGTGCAGCGTGAATTTTGAGATCGTAGGTGTCATCGGAGCCGGAGTGATGGGCGTAGGTGTGGCACAAAGCCTGGCCCAGACGCAGCATCAAGTGATTCTGGTAGATGTGTCCGATCAGATCCTAGCCAAGGCCAAGGCCGACATCCGCAACAACCTGCGCCTGGCGCGCATGTTAAGCAAGTCGCCGACACAGAGCAGCGCGCCGTTAGGCGGCGTGGATGAAATCCTGGCGCGCATCACCTTCACCACCGACTATGCCGGATTGAAAGATGCCGATTTTGTGGTGGAGAACGTCACGGAGAAATGGGAAGTGAAGCAACCGGTGTATGCTCAACTGGATGCCGTCTGCCCCGCGCGCTGCGTTTTTGCGGCTGACACCTCCTGCTTCCCTATTACACGTCTCGGCGCGGCCACCCATCGTCCCGATCGCGTCATCGGCATGCACTTTATGAATCCCGTGCCGCAAAAAACAATGGTGGAAGTCATTCGCGGTTATCATACGTCCGAAGCAACCATCGAGACTGCCAAAGCCTTTCTGGCCGGCATGGGTAAGGAGTGTATTGTGGTCAATGACGCGCCCGGCTTCGTGTCCAACCGCGTCCTGATGTTGACCGTCAATGAAGCCGCGTATCTGGTGCACGAGCACGTATCCACTCCGCAGGATATCGATCGGCTTTTTCGCGAGTGTTTCGGTCACAAGATGGGACCGTTGGAGACCGCCGATTTGATCGGGCTGGATACGATTCTCTATTCCATCGAAGTCTTGCACGAAAGTTTCAACGACAGCAAATATCGCCCATGCCCCTTGCTCAAGCAGATGGTCGACGCCGGGCAGCTGGGCCGCAAAAGCGGCCAGGGCTTTCATAGTTATCTGGCGTAAAACTGTGGCACAATTCACTTGTCAAAGGATGCACTGATGGATGTCAAACTCAAGATCAAGCAGTTCCTGGCACGCTACTTCAAGGATTACAATTTACAGGATGACGAAGACATCTTCTCGCTGGGCTTTGTCAATTCGTTGTTCGCCATGCAGCTGGTGATGTTCGTTGAGCAGACGTTTCAAATTGCCATCGCCGACGAAGATCTCAACATTGACAATTTCCGCACGATCAATGCCTTATCCAGTTTGATCCAGCGCAAGCTCGTGGTGACCGGATAGCACCGATATGAAGATTGAATTAACGCAACAACAACAAGCAGCCCAGGCTGAGTTCAGAGCCTTCGCCAACGGCGAACTGTTTCCGTTCGCCGATCAGTTTGATCGGGACGAGGGCGTGCCCACCTCCGTCATCGAGCAGCTGGCGCGCCGGAAGTATTTGAGTGCCATCATCCCGGAAGAGTTCGGCGGGCTGGGTGCCGACATGATCACGTATGGTTTGCTCAACGAAGAAATCGGGCGGGCCTGTTCATCCACGCGGAGTTTGTTGACCGTGCAAGGGATGGTGTCCTATGCCATTATGCGCTGGGGCAAGCCGCAGCACAAGCAGACCTGGCTGCCCCGGCTGGCCAACGGGCAAACGATCGCGGCCTTCGCTTTGACCGAACCTAACATCGGCAGCGATGCCAAGCACATTGAGACGACAGTTGAAGTGCGTGCGGACGGTTACGCCATTACCGGGCGCAAGAAGTGGATCACCTTTGGGGAAGTGGCCGACCTGTTTTTGGTCTTTGCGCAAGGCGAGGGGAAAGCCTCGGCCTTTCTGATCGAGAGAAACACACCCGGTTTGACGACGTTGCCGACGAGAGGACTGCTCGGCACGCGCGCTTCCAGGGTGGCCGAGGTTCATCTCGATCAATGCGTCGTGCCTAAAGAGAATCTCATCGGCGGACTGGGCTTTGGCTTTTCGACCATCGCGCTATCGGCCTTGGACCTGGGCCGCTACAGCGTGGCCTGGGGCAGCGTGGGGATCGGACAAGCCTGCCTGGAGGCCAGTCTCAAATACGCCAGCGAGCGCAAACAATTTGGCGAACCACTCAAACAGCATCAGCTCATTCAAGAAATGATCGCTAACATGGTTACGCAAATCAAAGCGGCTCGGCTGTTGTGTTACCACGCGGGTTACCTGAAAGACGCAGGCGATATGAATTCTACGGCTGAAACGCTGATCGCGAAGTATTTCGCGTCCAGCATGGCGCCGCGCGTCGCCAGCGATGCGGTACAGATTCACGGGGGCAACGGCTGTGGCAGTGACTATCCGGTGCAGCGCTACCTGCGCGACGCCAAGATCATGGAGATCATCGAAGGCAGCAATCAAATGCAGCAGGTCATGATCAGCCGCAATACCTTTGCCGAATACACAGGGCGATCTGCGGCTTAGCGACTTTATAAAACTTGCTCCTCAACCGCGTCCGCGCGGTTGAGTTCGACCGTGCGGACGCGGTTGAGGAGCGTTTTAAGATGTACGCACCATGTGATTGAACAGCGAGGAATTCCATGCTAGCCGAGCAACAAGTCGTTCAGGCCAAGGCCGAAAAACAATCGATCAAGTGTGTGGTGTGGGATCTGGACAACACGCTCTGGGAAGGCATTCTGCTGGAGGATGACGCCGTCACGCTGCGCGCCGGCGTGCGGGAAATTCTCCAGGAGCTGGATCGACGCGGCATTCTGAACGCGATCGCTAGTCGTAACGACGCCGATCTGGCCTTGAGCAAGCTGGAGGAGTTTGGCCTGAAAGAATATTTCCTCTATCCCGAGATCAACTGGAATGCCAAATCGGCTTCTGTCGCAGCAATCAGTCAATCACTCAATATCGGTCTGGATACCTTCGCGTTTATCGACGATCAACCGTTCGAGCGTGAAGAGGTCGCCTTCGTCCATCCGCAGGTGTTGTGTATCGATGCAGCCGACCTCGGACAGCTGCTTGATCTACCCCGGATGCGGCCGCGCTTTATCACAGCTGAGTCACAACTGCGCCGCCAGATGTATCAGAGCGACATCGTGCGTGCCCGAGCTGAGGCGGAATTCACTGGCAGCAATGAAGAATTTCTGTCCAAACTGAACATGGTCTTTACGATCAAGCTAGCCGAGGAAAGCGATCTCAAGCGCGCCGAGGAGTTGACGATCCGCACGCACCAACTCAACACCACGGGTTATACTTATTCCTACGACGAGCTCGATCGGTTTCGCCATTCAGACGATCATTGGCTGTTGGTTGCCAGCCTGGACGACAAGTTTGGGACCTACGGCACGATTGGGTTGGCGCTGGTCGAAAAAGGCCGGGCGGCCTGGACGGTGAAGTTACTACTCATGTCGTGCCGGGTAATGTCGCGCGGCGTGGGCACCATCATGATAGGTTACATCATGTCTAAAGCCAAACAAGCCAACGTGCCACTGCGCGCGCATTTCATTCCCAACGGGCGCAACCGCATGATGTATGTCACCTACAAGTTCGGCGGATTCAAGGAAGTGGAAAAGAACGGCGACCTGGCAATTCTGGAAAACGATCTAAGCCAGATCCAAGCGTTTCCGGACTATGTCCAAGTGCATATCGTCGAGCGGTAAGCGTGTTCGTTGACTGGCCAGCAAGAAATAGCTAAGGAAGAGCAAAGCATGAAGGGTGCACCCTCAGAAAGTTGGACCGGTTCCGAAATTGCCATCATCGGTATGGCCGGCCGTTTCCCCGGCGCGCGCAATATTGACAAATTCTGGCAGAACCTGCGCCAGGGCGTCGAATCCATTCACCTTCTCGATGATCAAGAGCTGGCTGTGCTGGGCGTCGAGGAAGCGGTGCGACGCGATCCGAATTACGTGAAAGCGGCAGCTGTGATGGAGGGTATCGACTTATTCGATGCCGCCTTCTTTGGTTACACCCCACGCGAAGCTGAGTTGATGGATCCGCAACACCGCGTGCTGTTGGAATGCGCGTGGGAAACGCTGGAACACGCGGGCTACGATCCAGCCAGGTTCCCCGGCGCGATCGGGATGTTTGCCGGGGGCACGACTAACACTTACCTGCTCTTCAACTTGATGTCCAATCGAGATACGCTCGGCGTGTTCGATCCGATGCAGATCGATATCGGCAATGGGGCCGACTTTTACGCGACGCGGGTGTCATACAAACTCAATCTGACCGGCCCTAGTTTCACGCTGCAAACGGCCTGCTCGACGGCGCTGGTCGCCCTCCATACAGCCTGTCAAAGTTTGTTGAATGAAGAATGCGATCTGGCGCTGGCGGGTGGTGTCTCAATTCATGTGAAACACCCCGAGGGTTATTGGTATGTAGAAGGCGGTAACGTCTCGCCCGATGGTCACTGCCGGGCCTTCGATGCGCAGGGGCGCGGTACGATTTTTGGCAGCGGCGTGGGGCTGGTGTTGTTGAAGCGTCTGGAAAACGCGCTAGCCGATCGGGATCACATCCATGCCATCGTGCGTGGTTCGGCGATCAACAACGATGGAGCGGGCAAAGTCGGATTCACCGCACCCAGCATCACCGGGCAAGCGGGCGTCATCACCGAAGCGCTCGCGTTTGCCGGTATCAAAGCCGATACGATTCGCTACGTCGAAACACACGGTACGGCCACAAAGTTGGGCGACCCGGTGGAAATCCGCGCTTTGACGAGAGCCTTCCAGACACAGACAACAGCCAAACACTTCTGCGCCATTGGTTCGGTCAAAAGCAATGTGGGTCACCTCGCCAGCGCCGCCGGCGCAGCGAGTATCATCAAAACGGCCATGATGCTCCAGCATCAGCAAATTCCACCCAGCCTGCACTTTGAAAAACCCAATCCCGAGATCGATTTTGAAAACAGCCCGTTCTACATCAGCACGAGTCTGACTGAGTGGGCGAGCAACGGTGCGCCGCGCCGCGCGGGAGTCAGTTCGTTTGGCGTCGGCGGGACCAACGCTCACGCCATTCTGGAAGAAGCTCCTGCGCCGGAACCCGTCGGTCCATCGCGACCCGTGCAACTTTTATTATTGTCGACCAAGACAGTCACTGCTCTTGAAGCTGCGCAAGCCAACCTGGCACAGCACTTGAATGATCATTCCGATCTGAATCTGGCCGATGTGGCTTACACATTGCACGTCGGGCGACAGACCTTTGCACAGCGCCATATGCTGATCTGCCGCACGACACAGGAGGCCGCCACCCTCTTGGCCGCCCACGATACCCAGCGCAGTTTCAGCAGTGCCGCCACCAGCCAGGAACGCCCGGTCGTCTTCATGTTTCCGGGCATGGGAGATCAATATCCCGAGATGGCGTTGGAACTGTACCAAACTGAACCGACGTTTCGCCAGTATCTCGATCGGGCTGCCGAGTTCCTGAAGCCTGAACTCGGGCTTGATCTGCGCACGGTGTTGTATCCTAACGGCACGGCGGCTCGCCCTGGCACGAATGAACCTGCAGCCGCGCTCGCGCCCCAGATCGATCTGCGCAAGATGTTGCGGCGCGGCAACGAAAAACCCGACAGCACTACGCAGCAATTGAATGAAACGTGGCTGGCTCATCCGATCTTGTTCGCGTTGGAATATGCGCTGGCCCAGGTCTGGCTGGAATGGGGCGTGCAGCCGCGCGCCATGATCGGTTACAGCATCGGAGAATATGTGGCGGCCTGCCTGGCCGGAGTGTATTCCTTTGAAGAGGGTCTGTCGTTGGTCGCTAAGCGTGCGCAAATGATCCAGAAATTACCGGGCGGCGCGATGTTAGCGGTGCTTCTGCCGGAAGAAGCAGTGCTCCCCTGGCTCAATGAGCAACTCTCACTGGCGGCGGTCAATACCGCGCAAGCTTGTGTGGTATCGGGTGCGATCGAGGCCATCACCCAGTTGGAACGACAGCTGATAGAGAAAAGTGTGGCGTGTCAACGCATTCACAGCCAGCATGCGTTTCATTCGACGTGGATGACGCCCATCGTGGAGCCCTTCCGCGAGTTGTTACACCAAGTGACCCTGCGGCCGCCCACCATTCCGTTTTTCTCCAACGTGACCGGCGACTGGATTACGGCAAACGAAGCGACCAGTCCAGACTATTGGGCCAGGCACATGTCGCAGACGGTGCGCTTTGCTTCCGGCCTGCAAGCGTTGCTGCAACAACCGCAGCAAGTTC
>JAUQXC010000733.1 GCA_030834825.1 Thermoflexales bacterium | reverse complement strand
TTAGGTATAGACTGAATGCGCCACGTACCCGTGATGTCGACGCGCTCGTTACTCTTACCGTTCGTGGCAACGCCAATGTCGGGTGGGTTAACGGCACCTGTTTCGTCGATTAGGTTGTTAGTATTGGCAGTGCCGTAAATGATCGCATCGATCGGGATCGTCACAGACGTGATCGAAATCGCTTTGACGTTAAACAAAGCTATCCCATCGGCGGGTGTGGCGCCATTTTGAAAATCGGGACTGAAGTCGATTGCCTGATCGAGCAGGGGCAGATAATTGGTGATGTTGCTGGTCGGTCCGCCAATAACCCAGCAGGAATCGGGCGGTAGTGTGCCACTGAGCTGAACACGACTAACGGTGTAATCTACGCCGCCGTTGCCCAAGCTGTAATCGGCCAAATCGATCGTATCGGTCGTGGGGTTATAGAGTTCAAGCCATTCCAACCCATTATCTGCGCCGGAGGGATCGTAGAACACTTCGCTGATGATGATCGGCCCAGCGCCATTGACAAAAACGGGGCCGTAATATTCCACCGAGGCATCCGTGTTGATGACCTCTAACCGATAGTAATAGCGGTGGTTCAGCATAGTCGTGGCATCGACCCAGTCATACTGCGCCCCGGTCATTGGGTCACCCTCTGCCGGAATGAAGTCGCTGACCCGCGTCCACGGGCCGGCGGCATTGGGGCTGCGGGCAACAAAAAAGCCAGCCGCGTCCATCTCAACTGCCGTTTCCCATTCAATATAGATCTCCGGCAGCCCGGGCACCGACCTGGCTATGAAACTAATCAATGTCACCGCGGTGAAAGCACGCGGCTTCTGCCACGCAGGCCACTTGATTGTGTGGTCACGCTGCGTCACTTCGTCGAGCGCGACATCCACTGACGCAGCGACGTGGGCCGCCGTGGCTAATCGCGCGGGTTGCAAGGTCGCCAGCACGGCCAATAGCGCGACCCAACCGAGCATGACGCCTAATGTTGCACGCAGCACTTTGAGCATGACACACCTCGTAAAGAACCCAGCGCAGAGGGAAGCGTCTTCATCCGCGCCGGTTGTGAGTGGTGATGATCGTCGATCCAGCGGCATCGGCATTAATTCTACTACACCTCATTCCGTTTCTACTTCACACCCACACGGGATGAATTTATCACGTCCCACAGCCTCCTTGCACAATCGATGAAATCAGGTTAAATAGAGTAAATCCCCACTCGGGTTATGACTTCTGGAGTGGAGCCTTCGCGGAGCACCATGTGGGTTAGGCGGAATCCGGCTGAAGCCTCGAATCCAGGTCAAACTTGTGACGCTCAATGACCGACGCCGCTATCCTGACGGAAAAACTAACAAAGCATTACGGATCACTCCAGGCCGTTCACGCACTCGATCTCCATGTGCCGGCCGGTTCGGTGTTTGGCTTTCTCGGGCCAAATCGCGCGGGCAAGACCACGACGATCCGTCTGCTGCTCAAGCTGGTGCGTCCGACTGCGGGTCGCGCCTGGGTGCTGGGGCAGGATGTCGCACGCGGCAGTGCCCGCTTTCTGGCGCAGGTCGGTGCACTGGTGGAAGCCCCCGCCTTTTATCCTTATCTTTCGGGCCGCGATAATCTGCGGGTCTTCGCGCATACGGGCGGCTATCCCGATCAAAAACGAATTGGTGAAGTGCTCGAGATCGTGGGGCTGGCCGATCGACAGCGCGATCGGGTGCGCACCTACTCGTTGGGCATGAAACAACGGCTGGCCGTGGCGGCCACGCTGCTCAATCGGCCACAGCTGCTGTTCCTCGACGAGCCGACCAATGGCCTCGATCCGGCGGGGCAAGCAGAAATCCGCGAGATCGTCCGCGCGTTAGGCCAAGCGGGCCACACCATCTTCATCTCCAGTCATTTGCTGCATGAGATTGAACAGATCTGCGATCACGTGGCCATCATCGATCGGGGCCAGCTGCTGCGGCAGGGAACCGTCGCCGAAATCCTGGGCGAGCAATCCGCCTTGCGCATCGAAGCGGATCCGATCGATCACGCCGCCGCGCTTGTGACGCACTTGACGCACATCACGCCAGAGCGTACCGCGGACCGGCAGCTGTTGATCAGAGTGCCGCGCGAGCGCGCCCCGGAGATCGTGCAGGCGCTCAGTGCCGCGAGCGTGCGTGTGTATCAAGTCGTCGTCGAACGCGAATCGCTGGAGCAAGTTTTTCTGCGCCTCACGCGTGCTGAGGCCCTCACGCGCGATGAGGCGCGCACCCGCGACGAGGTGAAGAAGACATGACCGTGGGTCTGTTACGCGCCGAGTGGATCAAGCTGCGCCGCTTGCGCATCACCTGGTTGCTGCCGCTGCTGCCGCTGGGGTTGATGCTGGCGGGCGGGGTTCGCATTGTGTTCTCGTTGGCCGAAACAAGCCGCACCTACGGTCTCGCTTTGGACGGAGCCATTCTACAGTCGTTCGCTTTTCCCCAGCCGTTGTTGAATGGCCTGCAA
>JAUQXC010000732.1 GCA_030834825.1 Thermoflexales bacterium | reverse complement strand
GCCCAGCGGCACTTCAAGCGGAGCAACATTCACTAACTTGACGAGATTGCTCTGTGAGGCCAGTGTCGTGTTGGCGTCCACGCTGATTGGATAACGGCCCACCGGCATCGCCGGGTCAATGGTCAGGCCGAAGCTGAACTCGCGTCGCTCGCGCGCGGGCACGGTGAATCCGGGCGAGAAGGACAAATTGCGCCGTCCATTGGACACAAAATCGAAGGGGTTGGTGTGGAACACGCCGGTGGTGGAACCGAGCTTGTACGTGAAGCTGAGCGGGAGGTAGGCGACCAGACTGTTCACCGCCAAAGTTTGGGTCGTCGGGTTCTGGATCGCGATCGTGTAACCGTTATCGCCTCCGCGTGTGCCTTGCGTGTGGAAAGGCCGAGCCTGCACCAATGCCGCATTCGTTGGCTCGGCGACGATCACCGCGCCCAGTCCAGCATAACCGCTAAAGGCGGGAGCCATATTACCGCTGCTCTGTTGAAACGCGCCATTCGCCGTGAGGCCAGTCATGATCTGAAAGCGATCGCCTGAGGCAGGGTTGAAACCGTCCGCTTGGTTGACGATCAACGTGCCATCGATCGAGATGTCGGCGCCATCGCTTAAGCCGCCGCGCTTGATAACGCTCAGCGTGCCGAAATCGGTCAGCCCCGTGAGCGTCACTTGCAAAGTGCCGGTGACGCTTTGAAGATAACGGGCCGTGGCGGTGAGCGCGCCGGTCAACCTCACCGTGCCGCCGCGATTCTCGATGCCGCCCGTGATGATGCCCGATCCGCTCAACGTGCCGCCGTATAAATAGATGGGATAGTTGTCGAGGTTGCAACACTTGGATACGCCCGCCAGGTTGCCGCCATTCAAGTGGGTATGGCCCGCCCACTGCGTGTAGTTGTTCCAGTGCATGTTGAGTGCGCCGCTGTTCAACACCACCTCGCCGTAATTAAGCAGGGCGTAATCAAACTGCACATCGCCAGTGGCGTTGACCCGCAGCGTGCCGATGTTGGTGAAGGGCACACTCTCTTCGCCGAAAGTCACATTCGCGATCGGCGCTGAGTAAAGATTCAGCGTGCCGTTGTTCGTCCAGGTCCCTTTGGGGCCGGCCAACAGCGACTGCGTGCCGAGCCAGGTGACAGTGCCCTCGTTGATCAGCGGGAGATAAAGCCCCGGCGCTGCCGGCCCATTGGCGATGGTCATGACGGCGGTGTTGGCCAGCGTGAAGTGCGCGGGGCTGTTGAAGTAAGCGTTCAAACTGCCACTCGTCCACGATACGATCTGCGTTACCGTGAGATCGCTCGTCACGCCGAAGTTGCCGTTGTGCATGATCAATGTGTTGATGCTGCGCGGTCCGATCTCGAAGACCGTGCTGCCATTGCTGCCGACGGGATTGCTGATGGTGACCGTGTTGAGACTATCGGCCGTCAGCGCCGGATCGGTCAGCCGCACGATCACGCCGCTATTCGGTGCGGATAAGATGTGCGGGAGACTGGAGCCGAGAGTGTGGATCGTCACACTCACGGATGGTACGAACTGCGCCAGGCCGCTGACGGCGAGCGCGCCCGTACCCGTGATCATGCCGCCCGTCATCGTCAGGCTGCTGATGGTGGCGTTAGTGTTCAGAATGATAACGCCGCCGAGGCCAACGTTCACATTGTCGGTAGGGCCGGGCACTACGCCGCAACTCCAGGTACTCGCATCGGTCCAGTTGCCGGTGGTGCTGTCCGGCCAAGTGCAAATGGCTGCTGGGGCAGCCGCGGCCATCACCGGGCGGTTCAGCCGGATGATGAACGCAGCGTATAGTAACAGGATGCCGCCCAGCGCCAGACGTTTCAAAGTCATGCTTCCTCCCTTGGAAGTTGAATTGGAAAGCGGAGAATCGCGCTCAGCCTGCCACAGACTAACGCCGCACCAGCGGCAGATAGATGTTGTACGTTCCGATCGGCGGCGTGCCCGCGAGCAGTTTTAATTTAACCTGCACAACCTGGGGGTTTGCCTGTGTTAGCGACGGTTGGGCCGTCACCGTGATCGTGCCAGAGTAATTGCCGGGACTCATGCCGGTCTGGTCCACATTGATTCGTACGTTACCGTTCACAATCTGCGGATTCAACCACGCTGCGTTTGACGACACACTGGGTGTGAGTACACCGCCGCCGAGGTTGATCACATCCACCCGCTGCGCGGCAGGATTCGAGCCTTGTGTGAACGCCAGGAAATTCAGCACCGCGGGTGACACCGTTAGATAGGGCAGCGGCTCGGGCGGCGTAAAGTTGGGGTTGGTGATGTCAGGATGATCGTTGGGATCAAGCGGGTCGGTGCCGTAATACACCTCTTCACCATCACTCCAACTGTCGCCGTCAGTGTCACGCCGATAGGGATTCGTGCCGATCGCGCACTCGTACCCGGTGGTCAAGCCATCACCATCTAAATCGACGTTGAGATCGATCGGGCTGTGCGCCGCTTCCCAGTCGTCGGCGCAGCCGTCGCCGTTGGCATCCACCCCGTCGGTCACCAGCAGCCACACATGATTTGACAGCAGGCTGGGCGGCGCATTCGGATCCATGGTATAAGCACGCACCGCGAACGAATACCAATAACCGGACGGCAAACCGTGCAGCGCGTAATCTCCCGTGAACGAAAGATTGCTAATGTCGATCGGCGAGTCGCCTTCAAGTGCCCCAGTACCTGTTTGCACAGTGCCTGCGAACGCCTCACGCGTATAGAACAGTTCCCAACGATAACCAGAAGTGATCGGCCAGGTAAGCACGACGCTGGCATCGCTCGTATCGACTACACCTGATAGGACGGGCGCGGTTAAACGACCTAACCCACCTAAGGCCAGGAAAAAGTCGGGCTTAGTGGGGGTGCTGACATTGCCGGTCGCGTCGGCGACGGCGAGGCCATCGGACGGGAAGTCATTAAAGTAGACCTGGCTGTCGCCGGGGTTCAGGCCGCTCAGACGGGTACATTGCTCCGCGCTGCCATCCGCCTTATAACTCACTGTTGCCCGGATGCGCTCAGCGAAATGCCGCCCGGCTGGATAGAGTGAATCACGCACGACGTACGAGAGGCGATATTCAGCCAGGTCACTGGCGGGACTCACTTTCCAGCACAACATCTCACCATCTTCAACCCCGTAATGATTGATTGGCCCTACAAGAGGTGGCGGAGCCATTAGATCGACGTAGCTCACCAGACCGGGCGCTACACTGACAGGAACGCCGACCAGTTGATTCGTACCGGTGACCGAGACTTGAGCGCCTGCTTTGTCTTGCAGAGTAGCATAGACGCGATACTCACCGCTGCCCAGGAACGACAGGTTCCAGGCATAGTCGCCGGTCGACGGATCGATATTCTCGACGATGGGGCCGCCGTATTGCTGCG
>JAUQXC010000731.1 GCA_030834825.1 Thermoflexales bacterium | reverse complement strand
CGTTCGCTGGTTCTCAGTCAGGTTTGATCCTATCGCGCTGGCTCTTGGCCGGCTGGATGCTGGTGGTGTTGGTCCCCTATATTTCTTTTGTCTGGATGGATAAGCTCCTCCAGCAGCCCGCGAACCAAGGTCTGTACTTCTTTGAAGTAGATCGTTACTTCTTTCCCTGGATTTTTCCCATGCTGTTACTGGCCAGCGCGGCACTCGCTCGTCTGCCACGTTGGGCAACGTTGGGATTAATGACGCTTTATACCGTGGGGACGTTGTGGTTTTATACCCGGCTGTTGCCGAGTCTGTAAAGAGATGGACGCAGTTCCTTACATTTCTGTCATCATCCCAACCCGCGCACGATCCGAATTCCTGATCCATTGCCTGGACAGCTTAAGGGCCAATGACTATCCAGCGCGTGAGATCATCGTCGTGGACCAGAGTGACGATCAAGAGACAGCCAAAGTTGTTCAACGGGCGGCCGCTTACGATCCGTTGTTGCGCTATGTGCAAAGTGACACCACGGGATCATCGCGGGCGCAAAACATCGCCTTAAAGTTGGCGCGGGGTGAAGTGGTCGCCATCACGAATGATGATTGCCGGGTTGACGCCCACTGGCTGACACGGCTCGCTCAGGAATTCATGTCCGACGCACAGGTTATGGCGGTCTTTGGCCCGTTCCTACCATTGGGTCTAGCGCAGCGAACGGTAGCCGTAGCGGCGTTGACGGGGAATCGCCGCCGGGTACAACGCGGTCTTCAGGAAGTCTGGCGGCTGGGCTATGGCGGCAACATGGCCTTTCGACGGCAAAGCGTGATCGAGGCAGGTGGCTGGGATGAACTGCTCGGCCCTAACTCGGCGCGAGGCTGGGGCTGCAACGACAGCGACTTGATCTATCGTGTCCTGCGGCGAGGCGGCCTAGCCGTTTACGCGCCCGACATTGTGGTGTGGCATGTGCAACACTACGATCTTCGTCAAGCGTTGCGCCGTGAAGCAGCCTATGCCCGCGGCGCCGGGGCCATTATCGCGAAAGGACTACGTTGTGGCGATCACCGAGCCTGGCGTTTGTTAGCCCAACGACTATGGCCCGTGGGGCCGGGCCGCACCTGGTCCGAGCTGCGAACCTCGTTGGAGGGCGGAGGTCGCTGGACGGTGATACTGCGCACCTTATTCCGGCTTTATAGTTTGGCCATCTTGATCCCATGGGGAATCTTGAGTAGTTGCTTTCAACCTGTACTGGATGTTGAACATCTGCTTTACCAGGGTGGTGTGACTTCGGGGGAAGGTTCAGCTGATGTGGCCCAAGATTAGCGTCATCGTCCCGGTTCGTCCTGGGGTTCCTGTGCCGGCCGTCGCGGCGTTGCAGTGCGCCGCTTACGCTCCCGATCAATTGGAGATCTTGATCGTGGAAGGGAATTGCCCATCTCGCCAGCGCAACTGCGGCGCCCGTCAGGCGAGCGGCGATATTCTGTATTTTCTGGACGATGATTCACTGATCGCACCAGATGCTTTACGCCGGATCGCGCTGCACTACGACGCTTCCGATGTGCACGCCGTAGGCGGCCCGAGCCTCACACCCGACGGCGAGCCGTTGCTATCCCATTGTATCGGTTACGCCCTGGGAACGCGCCTGGGCGCATGGACGATGCGCGCCCGTTATGCGCCGACCGGCCGCTATCGCCCGGCAACCGAGAAAGAAGTGATCGGTTGCAACTTGAGCATACGGCGCCTGACCTTTGAGGCGCTAGGCGGGTTCCGTGAAGATCTATTTCCCAATGAGGAAACTGAATTGACCAGTCGTTTACTAAGTAACGGATATAGCTTAATGTATGATCCCGACCTGGTCGTGCGGCGCGCTCAACGGCGCTCGTTAGCCGACCTCGCCCGCCAGTTCTTTGCCTATGGCCGGGGCCGTCTGCGGCAGATGGCTCGGACGTTTTCCCGGAGCGCAGTGATTTTTCTCGCGCCAACGATCGGGCTGGCCTATCTGTTGTGGTGGCCAATCTTGGGATGGACGCTGGGCGCCTGGACGACCCTTCCCTTTGCGCTGTATGGCGGACTCGTGTTTTCAACGAGCATCTACCTTAGCCTGACGCGCCGCACCGTAGCTGGGTTGGTGATATTCCCGATCCTGTTTGTGCTCATTCACGTCTGCTACGGCTGCGGACTGATCTACGAAGGCCTGCGGCAGTTAAGCAAGCGGATGCTCAATCGCTGGGTAAGACGCCGGGCGAAATCAAAAGCTTATTCCGCGGCACCCAGATAGCAGGACAGTTCATGGCTCAGCTCGAGTGGCTGGTGTGGCATGGGCAAAGATTAAGCCAGCAGCTGCGGCTGAGGGCAAACGCCAGGCTCTCAAAAGTATTTTGGCCCCAGCCCCGCCAGGCGAACATGGTCATGCTTCACCTTGGGCGAAGTGGCAGCACCGTCTTGACCGATCTCCTGGCTCAACACCCCCAAGTATTTTGGGATGGCGAGATCTACGAAGAACTATTTCGGCAGTTGGAGCGAAAGGGGCAGGCGATCCAGGGTGGCTATTTACCGGTTGATCCCATTGGTCTTCTTAGTCAGAGGATGGGCCGGACCGGCCAGGCCTTTTATGGCTTCGAGGTCAAATTCTTTCATCTGAAACTGCTCGGTATGACCTTGCAAAACTTTGTCGAGCGCTTGCACGACCTGGGGTTTATATACCTGGTTCTGGAGCGCAAGAACTACCTGCGCAAAATCGTGTCGAGCCTGGTTGCTCGGAAAACCTCGCGCTATCATCGGCCGTCCCGCGTGAAGCCGAGCTTGACTCAGATCAAGCTCGACCTCGATCATATCTCCATCGATCGCGCGATCCGGCCCCTGATGGCTTACTTACAAGACTACGCCGAAAGTTTCCGCACTCTCAAGACGCTGCTACCGGGACAGCATGTATTGTGGTTGACCTACGAAGACGATATTCTGGCCGATCCCTGGTGCGGATACCAGCGCGCCTGTCAATTCCTGAATCTCCAGCCTCTCCCGGCCAGGCTGCACTACGGCAAAACAAATCCGTTCACCTTGAATGAGCTGGTCACAAATTTTCAAGAGCTGGAATGTTATCTACGCGGAACTTCTTTTGAATGGATGTTGTCCAATTAACCACGCCTTGTCGCTTGATACCAGACTTTACCGCTGAGTCAAAACCGCAGATGTAAAACGACGCCCGCCGGATCAAAGTCGATCCGGCGGGTGTCGTTACCGTCTATGAAGGTTATGCCTTCTACATCGGCGGGCCTTACCGGCGTATGATCGGCAGATAGATCTGGCTCAAAGCGGGCAAGACGACAACCTGCACGGGATTGCTTTCACTCGACAGGCCCCAACCCCAGGCGGCCATGACGGATTCAGTCAACGTGCCCGTGCTGCTCACCGTAGCTCGAATGGTGACCGTCGCCGGCTGTGTGCTGCTGATCGGACCCAGCCAGTTGAGGCCCAACCCTTGTCCATTCGCTGCGCTGGTGATCACCTCGACCTGCCCTTGACTGGCAGACGCCGTGAGATCCGATATGACGCCGGGCGCAAAGTCTTGAGAGACTACCACCGGACTCAGTACACCGGTGGTGGTCACCACCGCCTGGAACGTCACTTGTTCACCCACACGCAGCGAGGTGCGAGCGACCGAGAGCGCCAGACCATAGTCCGGCACGACGTAGACCGGCACCAGTGGCGCGTAGGTGATATTGCCCGCTGAATCGAGCGCGGCGACCGAGACCAGGTTCAACCCCTGCACCA
>JAUQXC010000730.1 GCA_030834825.1 Thermoflexales bacterium | reverse complement strand
CCGGGGGTGCCGGTTCCCGAACGGAAATGATGTACGCTACCAACCGTTTCTCTGTTTGGCGAGAGGGTGAAGTGGCTGAGGAGCTGTCTTCTCGTGCGACAACAACGGCCTCCTTTACACCAGGATGCCGGCACAGCGCGGCCTCAATCTCTCCTAATTCCATTCGGTAGCCGCGAATCTTTACCTGTTGGTCGCTGCGCCCCAGAAACTCGATGGCGCCCTCCGGCCGATAGCGGGCTAGGTCACCGGTGTTATATAGGCGTTCGCCCGGTTGGGCGCTAAAAGGATTGGGGATAAATTTTTCAGCTGTCAGAGCGGGTTGGTCCAAGTAGCCCCAGGCCAGACCAGCTCCGCCGATGTACAGCACGCCGGGTACTCCAACCGGGACCGGTTGCCAGTCGGAATTCAGTAGATAAATCTGGGTATTCGCGATGGGGCGACCGATGGGGATCGTTCCTTCACCGGCTTCCATCGCATAGATGGCTGACCAGATGGTCGTCTCGGTGGGGCCATACATATTCCATACGCTGGCGCATGTCGCGATCAACCGGTTAGCCAGTTCGCGCGGGCAAGCCTCACCGCCGCAGAGGGCTTTAAGGCGTTGCTCTCCCGACCAGCCGGCCTCTAACAAAAGTTGCCAGGTGGACGGTGTTGCCTGCATCACGGTGGCACCCCAATCGGCCAGTTGGGTGGCCAGCTGCCTTCCATCGCCTACCACTTCTCGACTAGCCAGCACGACCCGAGCGCCGACTATCAACGGCAAAAATAATTCAAGTCCGGCAATGTCGAATGACAAAGTGGTAACGGAGAAAAGTGTATCTCGCTCTGTCAGACCGGGCTGCCGGCGCATCGAGCTCAAAAAATTCACTACCGCGCGGTGCGGAATTTGAACACCCTTGGGTCTCCCGGTCGAGCCTGAAGTAAAGAGTATATAGGCCAGGTTATCCCCGCTGGTGAGATTCGTTAGATTAGCCTTACTTTGCCGAGCAAGCACCTCATGGTCACGCTGAACACATACCACTTGGAGGGTGTGTGCAGGCAGGCCGTCTAGTAATTGTTCTTGAGTCAACAAGACGGATAGCGGGGCATCTTCCAGGATCAGTGCCAGTCGTTCTTTGGGATAAGTCGGGTCCAGGGGAATATACGCCGCGCCCGCCTTAAGCGTGCCGAGAAGCCCTACCACCATATCCAGAGAACGTTCCAAGTAAAGGCCGACCAACGTTCCAGGGCCTACGCCCAGACCTCGCAGATAATGCGCCAGCTGATTGGCCTGCTCGGATAGTTCGCGGTAGGTCAGCGTTTGCCCTTCCGACCGGTTTGTCGCCTTGGTGGTATCTGCGGGAAAAACAATGGCAATCGCATTGGGCGTTCGTTCAACTTGGGTCTCAAACAATTGATGGAGGCACAGCGTTGCCGGATAGGCGGCCGGCGTATGATTCCACACTACCAATAACTGATTTTCTTCGAGGGTTGTCAGCAACGGTAGCCGAGAAAGAGGCGTTTCCGGATTGGTGACGATGCCTTGAAGCAACACCTCAAAATGCTGAGCCATCCGGGCCATCGTCGTCACATCAAATAAATCGGTGTTGTATACCAGCGCGCCCTGCAGTGCCCCCTTGGCTTCAAGCGCATGTAATGCCAGATCAAATTGGCCTTCTTGTTGTCGCAAGGGGAAAGGTTCCAATATCAGGCCGCCAAAATCCACCGGCCTGCCCACTTCGCCCAAGAAAAACTGGGTGATATCTTGTTGGCCGGACTGTAAGGTCTCGTAATCAAACATGACATCCAGAAACGGAGAACGACTGGAATCCCGTTGCGGGCGAAGTCGCTCAACCAGAAGTGCAAAAGGATAATCTTGATGATCGAGCGCTCCTGACAAAGCACGACTAACCTGGCCGAGAAAGGCTTTAAACGGCGGGTTGCCACCGCAATTCGCGCGCAGAACGACCATATTGACAAAGTAGCCTACCACCCGTTCGAACTCCGGACGGCCGCGTCCCAGCATGGGTGAACCGACCAGAATATCCGGTTGGGCCGAGTAGCGATAAAGCAGGGTTTGAAAAGCCGCCAACAGGACGGCATAGAGCGTGGTCTTCTCGGTTTTAGCCAATAGCTGAAGTTGCTGAGTGAGAGTTTCGTTCACACTAAAGACATGCGTAGCTCCCCGATAAGTCTGGACGGCCGGACGTGGCCGATCTGTTGGGAGATTGAGCAAAGGCAAATCAGTGCCCAGTTGTTCTTGCCAATAGGCCCAGAGCTGTTGCCCCTTCGAGCTGGATAACATTTGAGTCTGCCAGCGTACAAAGTCCCTGTATTGAAATTGGATCGGAGGCAGAGCTACGGACGTCCTGTCCTGTTGAGTCGGGTAAATTACCCGTAGCTCATCAAGCAGCACCATATAGGACAAAAGATCAAGCGCGATGTGATGACCCACCAGCAACAAGATGTGATCCTTTGCCGCGCGAGAGAATAAGCGTACCCGCACGACCGGCCCGTGTTCCAGATCAAAAGGCTGCTGAATTTGCTCTAGCAAACGATCGTTTAGCTCGGCCTCATCCCAAGCGGCGGCACTAGTTTCCTCAAAGTCAACGTCTTGATGGGGGTGTATCTGTTGAACCGGCTCACCATTGCGCAGGGTGTAAGTGGTCCGCAAAGCAGGCTGACGATCGATCAATGTTTGGAAGGTGCGTTGCAGGGCCGGAATATCTACTTCTGAACAAACGCGCGCCGCAAACAGGGTATGATACGCCCAACTCTCTGGCGCCAATTGGTGCAGGAACCACAAAGCCCGTTGACCGTAGGAAAGCGGGCAAAAGGCCTGGGAGCCTTCGACCTTTTCTCGAA
>JAUQXC010000729.1 GCA_030834825.1 Thermoflexales bacterium | reverse complement strand
ATTGGCGCCGATGTTGGAAATCTGGCTGGTGATCGAAGACTGTGCGCCGGTACCCACGGACAGCAGCGCCACCACCGAGCCGACGCCGATGACGATGCCCAGCATGGTCAACGCCGAACGCAGTTTGTTGGCCAGCAGCGCCCGTAAAGCGCTTTTGACATTCTGTGAAAAATTGAGTCGCATGCTGCCTCCTCGTTATTCGTTACGCCTTACTCGTTATCTCTACTAACAAGTAACGTGCAATGTGTAAACTATGCAATCATTCCATCTTGAATATGAATCACCCGTTGCGCATTGGCCGCAATCGACGGATCGTGCGTCACGAAGATCACCGTAATGCCGCGTGTGCGATGCAGTTCACTGAACAGCGCCATGATCTCTTTGCCCGTTTTCGAATCGAGGTTGCCGGTCGGTTCGTCGGCCAGCAAGATCGAAGGCTCGGTGACCAACGCGCGGGCGATGGCGACACGCTGCTGCTGCCCGCCCGAAAGTTCGTTGGGGCGGTGCCCCATTCGATCGGCTAGGCCGACCGCCGCCAGTGCGGCCTGGGCGCGATCGCGTTGATGGTTGCCAGTCGCATACAATAAGGGCAGTGCAACATTCTCCAGCGCGCTGGTGCGCGACAGCAAATTGAACTGCTGAAACACGAAGCCGATCTTCTGGTTGCGTACCGTCGCGAGTTGGTCGTCGCGCATCTTTGCCACGTCGATCCCGTCGAGCTGGTAGGAGCCGCTAGTCGGCGAATCCAGACAACCCAGAATCGACATTAAGGTGCTCTTGCCTGACCCCGAGGGGCCGGTGATGGCGATCCACTCGCCGTCTGCGATCTGGAGCGAGACGCCGTCGAGCGCGCGCACTTCGGTCTCACCCATTTGATAGACTTTGGTGATATTCTCAATTTCGATCATGATGAACTCCAATGCAGTGTTCAGTGGTCAGTAATCAGTAGGGAGTACTAAGTCACTAGCGTCCGGGCGGCGCGCCGCCACCCAGCGGGCCACCACCACCGCCATCGGGCGGCGGGCCGCCCAGGTCGCCGTCGGGCATGGGGCCAAAGCCGCCGGGTTGATCGATATTGGAGCTGCTGCTCGTGGTCACGATCAGGACTTGGTCGCCTTCCTGCAAATCACCAGACACTTCGGTTAAATCGCCGGCGGTCATGCCCACTGTCACCGGCACCGGGCGCGGCTGGCCGTTCTCCAGCACCATGACCATATTGCTCGACGGGGTCGCACCCGTCTCACCGCTCTGTGCGTTACCGCGATTCATGGCGCGGCCAGAACGGATCGCCGTCGTTGGCACGGCCAGCACGTTCTCGTGTTGTTCGCCGATGAGCGCAGCATTGGCGGTCATATCCAGCTTGAGTGGGGCGTCGGTGGGATCGAGATTGACGCGCACGCTATAGTTGACGACACCATTGCTGACGGTTCCCGCCGGATCGATGTTGGCGACTTCGCCCGTTAACGTGATGCCACTCAAAGCATCCAGGGTGAGCGTGGCCTTTTGGCCGATGGCGACAGTGGCAATCTCGGTTTCGTCCACGAGTACATCCACATGCAGTCGGCTGGTATCCACCATCGTCAGCGTGGCGTTGGATCTGCTCGCTCCGACGGTGAGAGCGACGGCCGTAATGACGCCATCGAATGGAGCGGTGAGTGTTGCACTGGCCAGATCGCGCTTCGCTTGTTCCAGCGACAAGCGCGACTGTTCCAGGGCTGCCGCGGCTTGAATCTGTTCCTCGGCGCGCGGCGAAACCAGGTTGTCCAGATTGGACTTGGCGCTTTGCACCTGCGCCTGGGCCGATCGCAGGCTGGAGTCGTTGAGGCTCAACTTCGTAATGTTGCAACTGGCCAGCGCCTGGTCGTAGGCCGACTGCGCGTTGGTCAAGTTATTCACCACTGATTGAAAAGGTCCCCAGTCGCTATTCAGATAATTCTTGGCCTGATGATCGTTCGCCAAACGATCGTAAGCGGTTTGTGCCCGATCGAGATTGGTCTTGGCGCTCGTCAGACTCGCACACTGCACGGCCTCTTTATCGGCCAGGTTGTTGTAGTCCCGCCGCGCGGCGTTGTAGGAGGCCAGGGCGCTGTTGTAAGCCGCCTCGGCGACAGCGATGTCGCCGGTGTCTGCTTTCACGGTTTCGCTGTATGTCAGCTGTTGCAGCACGTAAGCTTGTTCGGCCTGCGTCACTTTCAGCTGCAGATCGGTTGCATCCAGTGTAGCCAGGACATCCCCCTGCTTTACCTGATCGCCCACTGCCACATTGACTTCCTCAACCGTTCCCGCCGCGCCAAACGATAGACTCACTTCAGATTCGGGAATGATGCTGCCTGTCGAATCGACCGAGGTCATTAGTGTGGTGCGTATCACAGTGGCGGTTTGCGCGTCTGCCAGCAGATCGCTGCTTGCCGAACGCGTGGTGCGCGTGCTGAGGAAGGCGCCACCCGCGATGAGGACGGCGGCCAGCCCGGTGATGATCAAGACACGTTTCTTCTTCATGATGATGCTCCTCGAAAAATTCCCGATGGTGTCATGCCCGCGTGCACGAAGCACGCGGGCATGACACCATCGTTGATGACCCACCAATGCGGATGCCAAATAGATTCATGCCGCGTGATGGCTGTTGTTGCGTCGTGGTCGGTTCGCTGATGTACACCTGCTGGCCGACCTGGAGATTACCTGCGACCTCGGTCAACTCGCCATCGGTGTAGCCCGTCGTCACATCGACGCGCTGCGCCGTGCCGTCGCCGCCGACCACATTCACGTAATAGCCGCTGGTATCCTGCCGGATCGCGCCGCCGGGCACGGCCAAAACATTGCTATGCGTATCAAGGATGACGCGCACGTTGGCGGTCATGTCGGCGCGCAATGCCGCTGCGCTGGGATCGAGATCGATGCGGACGGTGTAGTTCACTACGCCGTTGCTCACGGTGCCTGCCGGATTGATGCGCGCGACAGCGCCGGTCACACTGACATCCGCCAGCGCGTCAAACGTAATCTCGACTTGTTGTCCGGCCTGTAATTGCGAGATCTCCGTCTCGTCGATCAGCACATCGACGTGATACTGACTGGTATCGGCCAGTGAGATCGTCGCGGCCGCGCCGCTGCCCGGCCCACCTACGACAAGACTGACTGCCGTCACAATGCCGTCAAACGGCGCGACGATCTTAGCTTCGTCGATTTGTTGTTGAGCTTCTTCGAGCGTCAGCTTTGCCTGCTCGAGCTGTATCTTGGCCGCCAGCAGTGTGCGCTCTGAAGGATTCGACAGGCTTTCGAGACTGGCTTTGGCCTGTAAGAGTGAAACGTACGCGGATTTGAGGCCGGTGTCGTTGACGCCCTCTTTTGCCAGATTGCAGTTGATCACGGCCTGTTCATAAACGGCTGTGGCTCGATCGAGCTGTGATTTCTGGGGTGAGATTTCAGCGGTGCCATTGACCTGGACGCGCCAGTTCGACACATAGTTGTTGTAGGCAGTGACGGCATCGTCATAGGATTTCTTGGCGTTATCGAGGTTGTTGCAGCTCAACATGACTGAATCAGTGCTGTTGACCTTGTACTTCTGCTGCGCCAGCTGGTACGTCGCGGCTGCGTTGCTGACGGCAAGCTCGGCCGCGGCTACTTCATCCGGATCAGGATTGATCGTCATGCTGTAAGCGGCTTGCTGGCTGAGGTAGGCTTGCTCGGCCTGTGCCACGGCCAATTCCAGATCGGTGGTATCCAGCTCGGCCAACACAGTGCCCTGCTTGACTTGATCGCCCACGTGCACGTTGACTTTGTTGACCGTGCCGGAGGCGCTGAAGGTGAGCGCCACCTCGGCTTTGGGGGTCGCGCTGCCCGCTGATTCCACGACCGCCGAAAGCGTCGCTTGCGTCACCTCGCCCAGCTGCGTCTCGGTGGTTGCGGTGGTTGCCTGCGAACGCGAGGCGAAGAATGCAACACCGGCACAGGCCAGCGCTACCACACCAAGGGGAATGAATATTCGCTTCTTGTTCATGGTCTTTCCTTCGGATTATCTGATCTCTTTTTTGCTGTCATCAGTATCTCAGGAAGTTGTTGAGAAGTTATCGAGGCAATATGAGTGATTCATAAGGAAGAAGGAGAAGAGGCTTATCGGAGACGGCGCTCTGCTGTGCTAAACAAACCCACCCCGAATTTGAATTTCGGGGTGGGCCATGCTTTAGGCGCCGCGGCTGTGTTTATGAAGTTGATCCACTGGGTGTGAGTGTGCGCGCCGCTTTTTACAACGGCAGCGCCACACGTACGACAGTGGTGGTGTGTGGCACACTCTCAATGGTCATTTCTCCGCCGTACAACTCGATCAAGCGCCTGGTAATGGTCAACCCTAAACCCTGGCCTTGCTGCTCATAACGTTCGCGGTCGAATTGGATGTAGGCGCCCACTTGATCAATTTGCGCGCGTGTCATGCCTCGCCCGCGATCGACGACGGCCAGCGTCAGCACACGTTCGTCATCCATGTAAGCGCGCAAGCGTACCGGTGTGCCTAATGAGGAATAGCGGAAAGCGTTATCCAATAGCTCCTCGACAACCTTGCTCAAGTGAGCGGGTTCCATCCGAACGGTTACATCCTTCAACTCCAGATGAAGATCTTCTACCCGACCAACCCGCTGCGCCAGACGAGCCGCCGCATCAGGAATGACGGTTCGTACTTCGCTGGTGCCGGCGCCGCGCAGCGACGCGGCTTTCACAGGATCGACAGCGGCCAGTTCCAGCCGGCTGTAGAGCAGGAAATTCCGGATGAGCCGGTGCAGGCGCTCGGCAGACGTATGAATTCGCTCGGCAAACTCCGGCACCTCGGCGGCCGTCAGCATGTCTGAATGTAACATCAGGATCTCCGAGGCAGACATGATCACGGTCAAGGGGGTAAGAAATTCATGCGGCAAGGAAGCTGTAATGTTACTGCGCAGTTCATCCAGCCTTTGATCGAAGTGGGCGCTGACCTGAGCGTGCTTGTTTAAGCGGACGGATATCGCTTCCAACAATTCGCGCTGTGTAAACGGCTTAACGAGGTAATCGTCCGCGCCCAGGTTCATGCCCTGTCGCACATCGGACTTGTCTGCCTTGGCCGTGAGGAAAATGAAGGGAATGGTGGTTGTCGCCGGGTGCTGGCGCAGCTCCTGCAAGACGCCATGCCCATCCAGCTCCGGCATGACGATGTCGCACACGATGAGATCAGGAAGAAATTCGTGTGCGAGCTCCACGCCGACGCGACCATTTTCAGCGCCCATGACGGAATGTCCCTGCGCATCCAGCAATTCCAGGATGTTGGCCCGAATCGGCTCTTGATCTTCGACGACGAGAATTTTAGCCATAGTCACTCAACCCTCAAGCCAGGAAGTGCGGCGTGTCGACCGGCGTGCCGTCCGAAAAGACGGGCAGCCGCACCTGCACCGTTGTGCCCTGGCCATATGCGCTCTCAATGTTTAACCCACCGGCGTGTAGTTCCGCCAGCCATTTGGCGATGGCCAGTCCCAAACCCTGGCCCTGCTGTTCGTAGCGGTTGCGTTCAAATTGCAGATAGGCCCCCATGTCGGCAATTTGCTCAGCCGTCATACCCCGCCCGCGATCTTCAAAAGACAAAATGTAACTGTGCTCGTTCCGGCGGCCCAGAATGTGCACAGGCGTTCCTGGCTTCGAGAACTTCAGCGCATTGCGAACGAGTTCCTTGCTTAATTTTGCCAGGTAGACGGTTCCTATCTTTACCAAAGAACGTTCCAGATCCAGCTGCAAGTCGCTCTGGCGGTCGGCTTGCTGGGCCTGCTGCCGTGCCACTTCTGCAATAATCGATTCAACGTAGCAAGGGCCTTGATCCTTCAGCGCATTGGCGTAATCAGGATCTCTGCTGGCAATCGCCAGCTCCGCATAAAGCAGGAAATTTAAGATCAAATCCTGCAAGCGTTGGGCCGAAGCGTGAATGTTGTGCGCGATAGCTTGAATCTCCTGGGGTGGCATGGAAGCCGCGCCTTCCAGCAGCAGCTCGGAGAAACCGGAAATTCCGGCTAAAGGCGTGCGCAATTCGTGCGGCAGAGCCAGCGCAATGCTGTTGCGCAAGTCATCCATTTTGGCTTTCAGCCTTTGGGTGATTACGGTCTGTTTGCGCAGCCGGGTCGCGATTGCCATCAGCAGTTGGGTTCGCGTGAATGGCTTGACCAAATAATCGTCCGCGCCCAAATTCATTCCCTGCCGTAGATCGGAATTTTCGATTTTAGCAGTGAGAAAGATAAACGGGATCGTCGCAGTGACCGGGTCCTCCCTCAATTCAGTCAACACCCCATAACCGTCCAACTCCGGCATCATGATGTCGCAAATAACCAGGTCCGGCAACGTCAGGCGAACCTGTTGGATACCCCGGCGGCCATCTTCCGCGCTGCTAACCTCATAGCCTTCGGCCTCCAGCAATTCTGTCAGGTTGTTCCGAATACCAGTGTCATCATCAATCACAAGTATTTTGCTCATGGGTTCCCTCTGAAAATCCAGCAACGCTGAGTTTCCGGCGGCGTACTATTCACCGCCACCCAGCGGCAACGTGACCGTCACGGTTGTACCGGCTCCCACCTCGCTGGCAACGTCGATTATCCCGCCGTGCAAATCGACAGAGCGTTTGACGATCGCCATCCCCAGTCCGGTACCGGCAATATTGCGGGCATTATTCGCACGATGGAAGGTCTCAAACAGGTGCGCTTGGTCTTCGGCTGGAATACCGATGCCCTGATCCTGGATTCGGAAAACAACCTGGTCGTTCCGGCGCACCAGCTCAAATTGAACGATGCTGCCCGGCGGCGAATACTTGAGGGCATTGGACAACAAGTTGCTCAGAATATGCCGTAAAAGAATCTCGTCGACGTGCGCTTCGATCGCTTCAGATTGGCAGTCAAACACCAGCGTGTGCTTGCCCTTGTCGGCGAGCTCCAGCTCTTCGATGAGATCGTGGCAGTATTTCAAGACATCCAGCAGCTTGGGGGTGAATTCCAGCTTGCCAGCATCCGCTTTGCCGATGATCAGAATATCATCCAGCAAGCCGGTCATGTACCTGACACCCGTCTGGATCCGGCGCAAGTGCTCAGTCTTGCGTTCTTCGGTCCAGACACTGCCATAATATTCCAGCATCTCAGCTGAAGACAAAATGATGGTCAGCGGTGTGCGAAACTCGTGTGAGGTCAACGAAACAAAACGTGATTTAAGCGTGCTGAGCTCTCTTTCCTTTTCAAGCGCGCGGAGCATTTCCTCTTCCGCCTGCTTGCGCGCCGTGATGTCACGCTGGACGCCAACAAACCCGGCCGGGAGCTGGCGCTTGTCGGCTGCCGGGATGGGCGCAATGGTGAGCGAGGCATCGTACAGGGTGCCACCTTTACGCCGGTTGGAGACCTCACCCCGCCAAGTCTCTCCAGCCAGGATGGTACTCCACATTTCCCGGTAAACTTCTGCCGAAGTGCGGCCACTCTGCCACATGCGCGGATTTTGCCCCAGACATTCGTCTGTCTCAAACCCGGTCAGCACCACCGTGGCCGGATTGACGTACTGGATCGCACCTGCCACATCGGTCATGACCACCCCTTCACCCACCGCATCGAGGATGGCCTGTGTGCGCGCCTGCTGCTGCCTGATTTCTGCGGTGCGCTCTTGCACTCTTTGTTCCAGCAATGTCGCATGCTCGATCAATTCTGCATCCAGGCGTGCTTTCTCAAAAACCACCGCCAGCTGCCCGGCCAGGGTGGTGAGTAAGCGCAGATCGTCACCCGAGAAAGCATCCACCCAGGTCGTCTCAACATTGACGACGCCAATGATCCGCTCACCCACCACCAGGGGCGACACCATTTTCGAGCGGGTATTAGCCCCTTGCGCGAAATAACGCGGGTCTGTGGTGACATCGCCCACGCGCAGGGGGCGCTGTTGGCGTACCGCCCGACCCATGAGACCCACATCGAGCGGCATACTGGCGGTGGCATCGATTTCGGGTGGCGGATTAAGGTAGGACTTGTGCATCCGCAGGGCCTGGCCTGTCTCGTCGATAAACAGGAACCCTAGTGAGGCTTGAGGCCACAATCGGCTCAACGCATCAGTGGCGCGTGCTACAGTTTCATCAAAGGGCCGGCCGGCCGCGCCGACCAGCGCCACTTGTGACACGATGGTCAGTTCTTCCATCTGGCGATGTGTCTCCTCAAACAGGCGGGCGTTTTCCAGCGCAATGGCCACCTGATCGGTCAGTGCTTTCAAGAACTGGAGATCGATGTTGTGAAAAGCATTCAACACGGGACTCTGCAAATCCAGGTTGCCAATCACCTGTCCACTGCGCATAATGGGCACGGCCAATTCCGCGCGGGTCTCAGGAATCAGCGGATGGTAGTCGGGGGTAGTGCGCACATCGTCGACATAGATGGCTTGTCGTGCTTGATAGGCCTGCCCATTGATGCCGCGATCCAGCGACAGCCAATCGGTGCGGGCCTTTTCGGCCTGCTCCGGCGAGTAGCCGCGCAGTGATCGGCGCTCAAAAGAGCCGCGTTCAGGCCGCGCCACCAGGGTCGAGCCATGCGTAGCCTGAGTAGCCTGCATCGCCTCATCGGTCAGCCGTTCCAGAATGGTATCGGCGTCCAACGTGGAGTTGATCGCTTGCCCGATTCGGTACAAAGTATCCAGCCGTTCGCGCCGGATGTGTTCCGCCTCGAACAGCCGCGCATTTTCGATGGCGACCGCCGCTTGTGCTGCCACGGATTCAAGCAGATGGACATCCTCTTCGGAGAATGTACCACGACGTTTGTTAATTAACTCCAGCACGCCAATGGCGGCATTGCGCGCCAGGAGTGGAACACAGATCAGGTCGCGGATGAGATAGTCGCTGTCCTGGAGTGGGTAGAAACGGGAATCGGCTACCGCCTCAATCGCCAGGACCGATTGCCGCTGCTGAAATGACCACCCCACGATGCCCTGTCCCGGCTGGATGTGCATCCCGCTAATCAACTGGCTGGCTCCCCCGACCGACTGGCGAAAGACCAGCTCACCTGTTGACTGATCGACCAAGGCGACCGAGCACGCCTCGGCGTCGGTGGCGTGCCGCGCCTTGTCCAACAAAGTGACCAGCACCTGATCGAGATCGAGCGACGAAGTAATGGCCTGACCGATTTCATTCAAGGTGGCCAGATACAAGGCGCGATCGTGGGCCGCCTGGAAGAGCCGCATCTTTTCCAGCGTTACGGCGACCTGGCCCGCCAGCAGACTTAGAATTTGCAGATCATCTGCCGCCCAGGCGTGAGGCGTGATATCAAAGACGCCTAATGTGCCCAACATTTCTTCGCCTGCGACAAGGGGGACCAGGGCCAAAGCGCGAACCTGCTCGGCGTTGCCAATTTCGGGCCAGGGCACGCTGTCGGCTCGGAGGTCATTCACGCTAAACGCTTCGTGCGTCCGTGTCACAAACTGTTGCATCCGGCCGGACCGCCAGGCGCGTTCGAATTCTTCATTCACGCGCGCGGGATCGCGCAGGCCGTAGCTGGCAGCCAGTGTCAGCCCACCACTGGCCGGCGAGAGGAGTGCGATGGCCGACATGGGTACGCGCATCAATTCCGTCGCACGGCTGCAGACCAGTTCGAGCACACTGGCCGGTTCCGTGGCGGCGATGATCTCGCGATCGATTTCTGCCAGCGTTTGCAGCGTGGCTACTTTGTTGTGCAGCAGCGCTTCTACTCGTTTGCGTTCGGTGATATCCTCGTGCACCACGACCACGTGCAGAGGCCCTTCGCCAAAGAAGCGCGTTACCCTGGCCGTGAACCAGCGTTTCTCCTGGGACGCGTGACAGGGATATTCCAGGACAAACCGGTCGTCGTCACCGCGCATGACGGCGCGCAGACCAGAGGCAAACGGAGCGGCCTCCGCTGAATCTGGCCCACGAGCGCTATCACACACTTGCAAGTAATTCTCGCCCACAAAATGATGCAGTGGCACGGGCGGGTTGGCGTGGGCAAAATCGTGCCAGGCCTGGTTCACAGTCAGGATCGTGCCGTGCTCGTCCAGCACGCAAAGGTGCGCCGACAACGCATCGATGGTGGCATGCGCAAACCGCTCGGCGTTTCGGATTTGCTCCTCGGCCTGCTTGCGCGCCGTAATGTCCTGCTTGATGGCGATGAAGTGTGTAATCCCGCCCTGATCGTCCCGCACGGGTGTGATGGTCATTTCTTCGGGGTACAGCGTGCCATCTTTGCGTCGATTGATGATCTCGTCGTGCCAGGTTTGCCCGGAGAGGATGGTTTCCCACAGGTTGCGGTAGAAAGCCCGATCATGCCAGTCCGACTTAACGAGATCGCGCGGATTCCGTCCGGCCGCTTCAGCGCTGGAGAAACCGGTGAGAGTGGTAAAAGCCGAATTGGCCCACTCGATGCTGCCGCTGCGATCGGTGATCACGATGGCATTCGCTGCAGCATTCAGGGCAGAGCTTTGCAGATGCAGCGCCTGCTCCGCCCGCCTGCGCTCGGTAATGTCGCGATCGATCCCCAATACCATGTCACGCCCCCCCAGCGTGATCAAGGAGGTGGACACTTCGATCGGAATGAGAGTCCCGTCCTTGCGCCGGTGAAACGTATCCAGACGCAGAACGTCGCCCTGCCGGATCTGTTCCAGATACGCGGTACGTTCAGTTGGAGAACCTGGTGTCGCGTTGAGCAAGTCAACGGATTGCCCGATCAGTTCGTCCCGGGTATAGCCGTTCATCTGACAAGCCGCCGTGTTGCAGTCGTAGATGGACCAGTTGTCGTGTGGATCGATGAGCATGATCGCGTCTGGCGAGGCTTCGAACAAGGTCCGAAATTGAGCGTTGCTTTCGATGAGGGCTGTCTCGGCCTGCTTGCGATCGGTCACGTCGCGAAAGTTGACGACGAGCGCATTAACGCCGGCCTCGTTAAGCAGGTTGGTGGCCGTACCTTCCAGGTTACGCCACGTGTTGTCGCGATGCCGGACCCGCACGGCGAGGTCAATGGTGGCTTGTGGCAGCTGCTGCAGGTGCAAAAAGTCCTGCCGTTCCATCTCGACGTCGTCAGGATGTACCAGATCAAAACTGTTGCGGCCAACGTAATCTTCCACCGCATAGCCCAGGATGCGTGTGATCGATGGGCTGGTGTACACAATGCGGCCAGCGGCGTCGAGCAGCGTGACCACGTCGGAGCTGTGTTCGATGAGCGCACGGAACAGCTTTTCGTTGTCGGTCAGCGACTGTTCGGCCTGCCGCTTGTCATCGCGCAGCCGTTTCTGATCGAGCGCGTGGGTTGCCGCCTGGCCCAGCCGTGTCATGCGGTCTTTCAACAGATAGTCGGCAGCGCCCAGTTTCATGCAGGCCACGGCGGTTTCTTCGCTGATGCTGCCCGTGACGATGATGAAAGGAATATCCAGTTGGCGCTCCTGCAATAAGCGCAGGGCGCGTTGCGCGTCGAACTGTGGCAGGCCATAATCGGCCAGGATCAAATCCAGCGCCGGGTCGAGCGCAGCCGCGTACTCGGCTTCTGTTTCGACGCGGCGCCAGTCGACGGTGAACCCCGCCCGGCGCAGCTCGATCAGCATCAGCTCGGCGTCAGCCGAGCGGTCTTCCAAAATCAATAAGCGAAGCGGCACATTCATAGTCTCTCCCGCCGGGCGGTAGTCACTTTCAATTGAAAATCGATTTGTGGTTAGCTCACCTCAGACCTGCGGCGGCTGGTTGAGCAGCAACCAGTACAAGCCAAGTTCGCGCACGACTTCCGTGAATTGCTGAAAATCGACAGGTTTGACGATGTAACTGTTGACGCCCAGGTTGTAGCTGGTGATGACATCCCGCTCCTCACGCGACGAAGTGAGCATGACGATCGGGATCAGGCGCGTGTGTGGATCACCCTTGACCCGTTTCAGCACTTCCAGACCGTCGACTTTAGGCAGTTTCAGATCGAGCAGAATGATTTTGGGTACGTTATCAACGTTGTGCACCGGAGAGGAGCCGGTGCCAAAGAGAAAGTCCAGTGCCTCGGCGCCGTCGCGTGCCACATGGACCCGGTTGCTAATGTTGTTTTTCTTCAACGCATGCAGTGTCAGTTCGACATCGTTGGGGTTGTCTTCAACCAGCAGAATCTCCACGGAATGGTTACTCATGCTAAACCTCCCTCAGCGCAGATCATGATTTCACAGGGTGAAGTAGAACGTGGCGCCCTGATCCACTACCGCTTCGGCCCAGATGCGGCCGGCGTGCCGTTCGATGATGCGTTTCACGATGGCCAGGCCAACGCCGGTGCCTTCATAGTCTTCGGCCCGGTGCAGCCGCTGAAAGACACCAAACAGCTTGTCCACATACTGCATGTCAAAACCTGCCCCGTTGTCCTGCACAAAATAGATCGACTGGCCGTCAGTCTGGCGACTCCCGATTTCGATCCGGGCCGGCTCGCACCGGCGGGTGTACTTGAATGCATTCAATAACAGATTGATCCATACCTGCTTGAGTAGCGCCGGGTCGGCCTGGCAGGCCGGCAAGTCGGCGACAATCAACTCGATCGGGCGATCCGCTTCCTCGCGGCGCAGCTCGTCGAGGACTTGTTGCACCAGCTGGTTCACATCGATCCATTGCCTGGTCAGCGGCTGGCGACCTAGGCGCGAGAAGGTCAGCAGGTCGTCGATCAACCGGGCCATGTGCTGCGCGTTGGTGCGCACCATCTGCAAATAACGTTGCGCCTCCTGTTCCAGATGCGGCGCATGCTCTTCCAGCAAAATGCGCGAGAAGCCATCCATGGCACGCAGGGGGGCGCGTAGATCGTGCGAGATGGAGTAGGCAAAAGCTTCCAATTCCTGATTGGCCGCCGCCAGTTGGGCGGTGCGATCGATCACCCGCTGTTCAAGTTCGGCATTGAGCTGGCGGATTTCTTCCTCGGCCTGCTTGCGGGCGGTGATATCACGCAAGATGACGGTAAAGAGTTTTTGTCCGCCCACGACAATTTGTGAAATCGAAGCTTCGATGGGAAACTCTTCGCCATCGGCGCGCAAGCCGAAAATCGGACGGAGCTGGCCCATGGAGCGGGTCGTGATGCCGGTCTTGTCAAAGTAACGGATGTGTCCTTGATGGGCACTGCGGAACCGTTCCGGGATAAAGTGGTCGATGGACTGGCCCAGGGCCTCGGCGGCCAGGCAGCGGAACATTTTCTCGGCTGCGGCGTTGAACATGATCATACGTTGCTGGCTGTCCAGCGTGATGATGGCATCCATCGCCGAATCAATGACGGCGGCTAAACGGGCCTCGCTGGCTAGCGAGACCTCTTCGGCGCGCTTACGTTCGGTAATATCGGAGAAGATGGACGCGAACTGGCCGGGGCGGGGCGAAAAGTACGAGTTCGCGTAATAGCGTCCCGTCACCTGCACATAGCCCTCGACCACCAAAGGCTTTCCGGTACGCGCGACCTGGGCCACCGCTTCGAGCCAACTCTCTTCCAGCCCAGGAAACAGTTCACTCGCCGGCTTACCGAGCACGGCTTCGGGGGGCAGTCCAATAATCCTCGCATGGGCCGGATTGACATCGAGAAAGCGGAAATCCACGGCCTGGCCGGCATCATCTTCAATGAGTTCCGCCTGGAAAAAACCCTCGGTCATGTTGTCGAAGAGCGCCCGGTATTGCGCTTCGCTCTCGCGTAATGCTTCGAGCGCAGCCTTCTCTTGAAGTTCTGTCCGTTTTTGAGCGGTGATATCTCGACCATAGAGATTGGTATATCCGGCCTCCACCACCGGCGCCACAACGAAAGAAATAATCCGGTGCTGATGCTCCGTGTCGATGATCTGGCCAGTCTGTTCCAACAATGTTTTGCCCACTACGGCTTGCAACACCGCGGGTGCGGCCTGACCCTCTGCCAACTGCCAATCGGGCAAGAGTACCTGGCCGGCTTCATTCGTGTACAACAGACGACCATCTCGATCGATGCGGAGGACGGGGTTGGGATTCTCGGCCGGGAATTTTGCCAGACTTTGAAGCGCATCCTCGGCGCGCTTGCGCTCGGTGATATCGATGCCTACCGCAAGGATTTCGGTAACCTGTCCATTTTCATCACGAAGGGGTCGGTTGGTCCAGGCCATCCAGACCCGACGGCCATCGCGGCAGACATTCTCATTAACGTTGTTGACGAACCGTTCTGGATGTTCGACGATGTCTTGGACCAGAGCGGTCAAGTCCCCCCCCGTCGAGTCCTGTTCTGGCACGAGGATGTTCACCCCTTGACCGATGACTTCGTCAGCCTCGTAACCGAAGAGCGCCTGGGCATATTCGTTGAAGAAGAGGATGCGGCCATCGCTCTTCCAACGGATGATCGCACTGTTGGCATTCTGAACCAGTTCGCGATAGCGACTCTCGCTCTCACGCAGCGCTTCGAGCGCAGCCTCTCGTTGAGACTTGGCTCGCTGCTGATCGGTAAGGTCGCGCAGGATCAGGGTGAACAGTTTCTGGTCGCCGATCTGCAGCTGTGAGATGGCTGCTTCGATTGGAAACTCTTCACCATCGGCGCGCATGACGCTCAAAGCTGTCCAGCGCTGCACTGAGTGCGTGGTAACGCCGCTTTCTCCGAACTGGCGCAGGCGCCAGCGATGCACGGCGCGGTGGCGCTCTGGAATAAAACGCTCCAGCGGTTGCCCGATCGTGTCGGCGGCGGAACAACGAAACATCTGCTCGGCGGCGGTATTGAACAGGAGAATGCGCTGATCCTCGTCGACGGAGAGGATGGCGTCCAGCGTGGACGAAATGATGCCGGACAACCGCGCTTCGTTGTGACGCAGCGCCTCAAGCGCCGCCTCTTTGTGAGACTCGGCCTGTTTGCGCTGCGTGATATCCTGGAGATACGTCATGAACCGATCATCTGTCAGCCGCAGGGCATGCGCCACTACCCAGAGCGGCGTACCATCTTTGCACCGCAGCTGCAATTCGCTGGTGGCCGAGCCAAGCTGCATCAGGATCTGAAAATGCAGGCGCCCCGTATCCAGCGACTCCTCAGCCAGTGTATCTGGAATGGACAAGTTGATTATCTCTGCCCGCGTGTACCCCAACATCTTGGCTGCCGCGAAATTCACTTCCACGCAATGATGGGCCTGATCGGTAATGAGCACCCCCAGCGGCGCATACTCAATGTATGATCGGAACCTGGCCTCGCTGTCACGCAGGGCTTCGAGCGCGGCCTCTCTTTGGGATTCCATCCGCTTGTGTTCGGTCACATCGCGGATAATGGCCAAAATGGCCGTGGGCTTCTGGTCGGCGTCGTGGATCAAGGTGGATTTGGCAAAGCGGTAAAGCCACTGTCCGTGTTTGTGGCGCACCCGATATTCTGTGGTCAGCCGCCCTTGTTCCTGGAGTTCACGCAGCTTGTCCTGGATGGCAGGGGCATCATCCGGGTGAACGATGCTAAAGCCAGATGCAGTTTCATCCTCACTCCTGGCATAGCCCAGGCCGGTGTAGTAAGCACTATTGGCAAACAAGCGACGGCCTTGCAGGTCAGTAAGGAGAATAGCATCATCGGCCGCTTCGACCAGGGTGCGGTATTTTTCTTCTGAGGTATGCAGGGCTGCCATGTCGCGCCGGATCAATTCATATAGCAACAGCGCGGTGACCATGACAAAGCCCCACCCCTTGAGAATGCTCACTGTTTCTCGCGTGACCGGATCGCGCACGAGCAGATGCAAAAGTTTATCAGAGATAAGGATCCACGCCACGCTGATCGCCAGATAGATCGCGACGATGCGCACGGCGCTCGATCGAGACGCGGCTAATAGGGAACGGATGGCTGTACTCTTCATAGGAGGTTCAAGTCAATCAATTATTTCCAGATCAAGTTGCCTGGTCACTCCGGTATTCCGCTTCTCAAGCGATATCAGGTTCCTGGGTCGCAAAGAGCAGATTGATCGCCGGTAGAAGTTCAACACCCATTGCAGTTTTGGTCACCAAATTGTCGGCGCCCACCGCGCGCGCCTCGGCGGCATAGGCAGAAATGTCATGCAGCGTCAGGACAATGACGCGTGGCGGGTCGGGCTGGGCCTTGATATGGCGTGTGGCTTCCAGGCCATTCATCTCCGGCATGGCGATGTCCATCAGTACCAGATCAGGCTTCAGTCGGTTCACCTGCTCCACGGCCTCACGGCCTGTGTAAGCCAAGCCCACGACGGTCAAGAGCGCCTGAGCCAGGAACTGGCTGGCAGCCTCCAGAAAGAACTCATTGTCGTCTGCCAGAAGAACGCGAATGGATGCCATGTTTACTTCCCTTTGAGTAGATGACATCCATAGGCGTGCGAATAGACTAAGCCGGCCGGAGTGTCACCCCTTCAGCTTAGTGCAGAATAAGGCTTATGACTATCAGGAAAAACCTGAGGGGGTTAAAGGCCGTCTGGTGCGACAAGTCCCACGCGAATGGCGTAGCGCACCAGACCGGCCACATCGTAGATGCCCAGCCGATCCATCAATTGCGCGCGAGGTGTTTCCACCGTTTTGGGGCTGATGTTGAGGAGGCGGGCAATGTCCTGCGTGGTGTGCCTTTCGGCAATGAGCTGCAGGATC
>JAUQXC010000728.1 GCA_030834825.1 Thermoflexales bacterium | reverse complement strand
CGGCTGAACAGCCCCTGCGCCATGCCATCTTGGAAGCGCAGCATGACGCTCTGTCGAACCGCGCGACACGTGGGTCTGTACCGGGCGTGTCGTTACTGCAACGCGCCATGGCAACTGATCCCGTGATAGACGATCCCGCTTGGGAGAGCCTGATGCAGTTCGTCGATCAGCAGTAGGACCGAGCCGCCTCATCACTGACTTAACACACCATGTTCCAGGAGAAAGCACCATGTTCACCAACACCACCTTGAAGACGCGCCGCAATCGCCTGTCGCCGTACACCACCGCCGAACGCCGCCTGAATAAGGCGGTCGTTGTGGCCGACGATCCGATCGTCACACGCCACGTCGAGCGCGGTCTCACGCGCAAGTCGCACGCGCGCAAGTCGCAGCGCTAGGCGCTAGGCTTCGACAACTGAATAGCACCCTGGACGTTGAGGCCCACTTCGATGGGCCTCAACGTATTGAGGTTAGTCGTGTTTTCAGGCCGGGACTTGACCACAGCCCTGCGGCTCTTTCCTGCCTGTCAGTTGAGCCTGCCTTCTTGCGCCATCATCCGTGACGCAGGGAGGCAGGCTCAACCTCAAATTTCAGACAGAAAGGAGCAGCATGGACATCGGGTCAATCTTCTTCATCCTCGGCGGAGGTTCGTTGGCGATAGGGCTGGTCGCCTGGATTGTCGGGTTTATCCGCGCCGTAAAGCAGCAACCGATCAACGATCGGCTAAACACCTTCTGTCGCCGCGAATGATGGCGAACGGGGTTGCCCGTGTCCGCCGTGAGGCGGCGGGCCACCAGGTGCCACAGAACCCACCTCAGTCTCTAACCGGGCCAGGCTGGCGGCGTAAAAACCAGCCTGGCCTCGGGGCCGGGTCCGCCTTTTTCATCAGGGCCTAAGGCAGAGTATAGGTGACGATCAGCGCCGGCCGGCTGGCGGCCGTGGCTTCACCGGCCTGGAAGCCCATGTAATCGTTGCTGAGATCATCGTTGTCGTCCAGGTTGAAGTGCACCTTCACTTGCGTGCGCCCGGTCTTGTTCACCGCCGCGTGGCCGGCACTGTTGAATAACCCAGTGGCCCACTGGCCGTTGGCGGTCGGATTACTCAGGCTCGCCACCTGTACCGCCGTTGACGCGGCTTCGAAGTCGCCTTTGGCGAAGGTGGCACTACCGCCATAGACACCGTTAATCACATCCACCCACAAGGCGCCATGCGTGTCGAAGGGCGAGAGGCCGGTCACCCCGCTGCGCTGAAGTCGAACTTCAACGCTCTGGATCACGGCGTTGTCTGGCAGCATGGTTGTGTCAAAACTGAGGATCGCCAGCCACTGCCGATCGGAGGCGTCATCGCCCGCCCGGACCGTCGTGCCTGTCCCGTAAGCGGTGCCGCCCTTGTTGCTGGTCTCACTGGATTCTTGGATGTAGCCATCTTCGGCGGCGATGCTGGTGAACGTCATCGATTGTGGCACAGCTGTGGGCGTGGGTGTGGGCGTCGGTGTATTCGTCGGTGTCGTGGTCGGCGTCGGTGTATTCGTCGGTGTCGCGGTCGGCGTCGGCGTCACGGGATTCGTGGCCGTATACGACGTGCCATTGACGGCGTAGTGCAGGCCATCACTGGACTCGATGATGATGTCACCGTTGACGATGACGGACGCGCCATAGTTGCGGGTCGTGTCGCACAGGTTGGTCAGATAGATCGCCGCCCCGGCCGCGAACAACCGATCAAGCGTGGTCTGGGCCGGATGACCGTAGGAGTTGTCGCCACATGAGATCAGCGCCACAGCGGGTTGCAAGGTATCGACATAGACTTGATTGGTCGAATGGCTGGAACCGTGATGGTTCACGTGCAACACCTCAACCAGGCCCAGGCGCTGCGCCAGGATACGCTCGACATCGTTGTAGGTGTAGTTGAAGTCGCTCGTCGTATATTCGCCATCCGTGTCTCCGGCCGTCACATAGTCCAGCGCGCCATAGGTGACCTTCAGCCCGATCGAGTAGTCGTTCTCCGAGGGCGGAACGGCTTCTGCGGTGTGATCGCCGCGTACGGGTGTGACGCCGTCAACTTGCAGCACGTTCTCGGCATCGCGCTGGGCCACCAACACGGTGACGTCCGGCCCCAAATCGATCTGCGTGGTCGAACCCACCGCGGCGATCTCGCGATTCAGTTTAGAGGCATTGGCTGGGTCAGTCACGTAGCAGAGCCAGTGCCGGGCCGTGCCTGAGAACGTACCGGCATTGGACCAGACGATCTCGGTGTCGGGGTTGCACGCGCCATCGCCATTGCTATCCACCCAAGTGCCGGCATCCCGATCGATCAGTTTGCCGACAGTGAATCCGTGCGTCTCGATCAAGCCCCAGATCCCGCCGTAGCCGGCGTAGCCGATGTGATCCAGGTGCAGATGGCTGGCGACGATATAGTCCAGATGGTTGAACGAGGGTCCCATAATCTGATGCAGCTTGTCGGCGATCAAGGCCACGCCTGCGCCAGTGTTCCACGACGCTTCGTTCACGTCGATGAGCAGGGTATTCCCCGTCGGGCTAACGATCAGCTGGCTGTCGCCCTGTTCAACGTCGAACACGTAAATGGCGAAGGTGCCGGGCGTCCACTGGCCCTGGCAGGCGCCGTTGGTTGCGCCGATCGTCGGCGTGGGGTTGGCGCTGCCGGCCCAGGCGCCGCCATCACACAGTCGGCCATAGGCGGCATCATAGCCGGGCGAGGCGCTGTAGGTGTATAGGTCCAGCACGGTCACGCCGTCGGTCTCCAGCAGGCGCACCTCATCGCCGCTGTTGTTGAGGAACCCGGCGTCACTGTGCACATAGAAACCGTGGGCGGGAATAGTCGTACCGATGGGAATCTGACGGGGTGCGCCGCCGCCACCGGCGAGATCATCAATCCACAGGCCGCCGATGTCGATCGGGTTGGCGGTCGTGTTATACAGTTCGATCTTTTCTTGCGTGAACGTGGCTTGCGGTGCCGGAACTATTTCGTTGATGAGGACGTGACCCTGTGACAACGCAGAAACGGTCGGGACGGTGGGGTTGCTCAGGAACAGGCTGCTGAGCAGGAACAGGACAAGGACGACGCTGAGCCAACGACGGGATCGGGACATTGCTTTTTCCTCCTGACAGAGTGGGTGTTCCTTCGTTAAACGGTGAAGCAAGAATAGTATAGCTGGCTGACGAGGGAAGGTCAAGCGCTCGCTTGGGTGTGGAATCGTTCAGCCGTTTTCGTTTGGCGATACCCCCGGTTTATTTGCCGGGTTCTTTCTTTTGTGCTCATGGCGCTATGTTGTGTGGCGCATGAATGTGTCTCCACCTCGAGCATCACGGCTGTTCTTCAGATGCGCGCACGTGCTCCACTCTGAATCCACTTCTTGCCATTCGGTCGGCAGCGCCTCCTCGCCTGTCGTCCACACCATGTCCGGTGGTCGAACGATCATCGCAGTCAACACCAGGCTCTTACGTGAAAAGGAGAAATCTATGCTCGCGACACTATAACAGGAACATCCTATCCGCTTGGCCCGGGTGCCAGGCCATACACGACGACAACTGAATCGATCAATCGACCCGGAGGCTCCTGCATCGATGAGTCTCCGCGCAGAACCACTATGTCGGTCGAGGGCGATTGCAACACGCATGGCTCCTGATCTTTTGAGGAGGATGGGCATGACTACTATTGCTAGTTCGAGGAAGCGGAGTGGGGGGAAGTCCCCATTCCTGTGGTTAGTGGTGGTTGTGCTGCTGCTGGCAGCAATGCTATCGGTATTGTTCCAGCAGGTTCGCCAGATTCCCCTTCCGGGAAACCGCGGTAGTGTGGGCGTACGTTACAACGCCCATGCTGAAGACGAGCATCCAGAGGCGCACACTGTTCGTAAAGCATGTGAGCAGAGGACGGAGTTCCTCTACAAATACCTCTACGAATCGGGGAAGTATGCCTTCATTTGTCGTCTTCCAGATGACAAATGGGGGATGATGATAATAAAAAAAGCACAGGATTTCTGGGAAGAAGTAACCAGCTTCATCCCAAAGGATGGCTCGAAATGGGCCGTCCAGCAGTACGTTGAAAAGTTTGCCACCCCTTGAAAGGGGTGGCTTCCCTGAAACCCCATGATATACTTTGGACGATCGTCGTTTTTGCGCCGCTCGTGGCAGACTGTTATCCAACAGGATCTGTGCAAGAAAGCGATCATACAGGATATAAGGAGGGCCTAATGAACAAAAATGGAGTTGACCAGATATTGAGTGATATCCGGTCAGGTCAGGTTAATGAGAGCACCATTAACTTGGCCAATGCATTGTTGAAGAATGATGACGTAGAAGAGAAGTATGGCACGATTGTTCGCGCCACGGCTGGCTCGACGATCGCGCCGCACATGCGGCGCGATGTAAATGAGGTCTTGCAGGTTCTAGCCAAAGCAGAAGACCTGCTGTAGGATACACACTATGCCAAGATGGGAAGTTGCCTTAACGGGTGGCTTCCCGTCTTGTGTTCTGCAAGGGCCTATTTCCGTCTTCTCGCTCCCTCCTGTGCCGGATGATTGCGGGTTGAGCCTACTTCTACTCTGTGCCGAAGTCCGGCGTAAAGGCGGCGGTCCAGCTAGGCAACCCCCTTCAAGGGGTTGCTGCCCTGAGGGGGCTGTGCGATATATTAGCTTCGGAGGGAGAATGAAACCAAACAACCCGAACGTGAAGAGGGTCATCGCTGCGGTGCGCCAGGGTCGCGTTGATGAACAAACGATCGCGCTCGCCCAGCGCACCCTAGAAAACAGTGAAGTTGACGCTACTTGGGATACGATTATGCGGGCTGTGGCGGGAGCCAACCCGGCGCCTCGCCTGAAAAAGCCGGTGAATGAAACATTACAGATGCTCCTACGGGCTGAGGGTTTGTAGCGTCGGCTCGTAGGCCAAGAAAAACACCATGCAACGGGAAGTCGTCTGAATCGGCGACTTCCCGTTTTGTGTGGTGGGGACCTGCTTCTCGTCCTCGCGATCCACGCTGCTCCTGACGCGCTCCACGGATTGAGTCTACTCCTCATTGATCTTCATCTGGTCCTCATCGTTCATTCTTTTGAATGAGCCTGAGTCTATCTCTACCTTGAGCATGGCGTTGTTCTTCAGGTGCTCGCACGTGCTTCACTCTGCCTCTACCTCTTGCCGTCGGGTTGACCGCGCTTTCTCGTCTGTCACCCTCACTATGCCCGCTGGTCGAGCGATCATCGCCGTCAACATCATGCTTTCATGTGCAAGGAGAAGACCATGCTCTTGCCACCGTAATAAGGAACATCCTATCCGCCTGGCCCGGATGCCAGGCCATGCACGACGACAACTGAATCGATCAAGGGGCGCAGAGGCTCGCATGCGTGAGACCCCGCGTAGGTGCTACTAAGCCGATGGGGGACGATGGCGGCACGCCTCGCCCCCGATCTTTCAGGAGGATGGCCATGACTACAACGATTGCTAGTTCGAAGAAGACACGTGGAGGGAAGTCCCCGCTTCTGTTGGTAGCGATTGTGTTGGTGTTGGCCGTACTGGCCGCCATGCTACCAACATTGCTGCAGCAACAGCCGACTCACTCCATCCCCCTTCCTGGGGGGCGTGGCAACGTGAGTGTTCACTATAACCCCCATGCGTTCCAGGGGCACCCAGAGGCACCGCTCGTCCGACTGGGCTGCGAAAGCGGCCCGGAAATGATCTTCAAGCACCGCGGGGAAGACAAGTTCGCCTTCTTGTGCTTTATCGAAAAAGGATGGGGCATCATGATTGTCCAGAAGATCAAGGGCGTGTGGGAGGAGATTAACTCCTTCATTCCCAAGGACGGCACGAAGGAGGCGGTGCGGCGCTATTTGGATGGGTTCGCAACCCCCTTCAAGGGGTTGCTCCCCTGAAACCCCATGATATACTTTGAATGATCGTTGTTTTTGCACCACTTACGGCGGATGGCTACTCGACGAAAGCGGGCAAGAATGCAGTCGCGCAGGATATAAGGAGGGACCATGGACGAAAAAGATAAGAAAAATATTGACCGGATATTGCGTGACATTCGGTCAGGCCGGGTGAATGACCGCACGATTAACCTGGCCGCCGGCATGGATTTTGAGGCGATACCCGAAAAGTATCGTACGATTGTGAAAGCCACCGCAGGCTCCGTACTTGGGTCACGCCTACGGAGGCCCGTCAACGAGGTCCTGCAGACTCTAGCCAGAGCCGAGAACCTGCTGTAGGGCACAGACTCTGCCAAGACGGGAAGTTGCCTTAACGGGTGGCTTCCTGTCTTGCGTTCTGCGCGGGCCTATTTCCGTCTTCTCGCTCTCTCCTGCGCCGGATGATGGTGGGTTGAGCCTACTTCTCACTGATCTTCATCTGGTCTTCATGGTTCATTCTCCAGCAACTTCACCGCATCCCCTCCCAGAGGGCGCGGCTACATTGAAGTGCATTACAATGAACACGCGGGGAAGTACCTCGAATCACCGCTGGTGCGCTTGGAATGTAAACAGGGTTTACGACCTTAATGGCTGTGGCCGACTGGCATTGACGGGCAACACCCCATGTAATACGATCACTCCGGGTAGGCATTTTGCGCTCTTGAATGCTCGCCGGGGTGCCATCCAGCAGAATCAGCATAAAGCTTCGGTTGTGCTGGCAACAGGTAAGGAGAAACCATGGAAAGGTTACAAACTGTGCTAACCGCCATTCGGCGGGGCCAAGTCGATGTGAAGATTATTGACTTGGCGATGGAGCTGCTGCACGAAGGCGCGGCCCCTGATTATCGAGACGTGTTGAGCGCCACTGCGGCCGCTAACCCTAAACCGGAGTTGCGCGCTTCAGTGAATGATATCTTGCAAGAGTACCTGGCGTACCATGAAAAAAGGCGGCGGAGCAAAGTGAAGAAAGCGTCAGTCCGCTTACGAGTGCGCTAGACCCAGAAAAACACCATGCAACGGGAAGTCGTCTGAATTGGCGGCTTCCCGTTTTGTGTTGTGGAGACCTGCTTCTCGTCCTCGCGCTCCACGCTGCTCCTGACGAGTTCCACGGATTGAGTCTACTCCTCATTGATCTTCATCTGGTCCTCATCGTTCATTCTTTTTGAATGAGCCTGAGTCTATCTCTACCTTGAGCATGGCGTTGTCCTTCAGATGCTCGCACGTGCTTCACCTTGTATCCACCTCTGTTCGTTGTGGCCGAAAGTGATTCAGTCTTTTCGGCCAACACCATGCCGACGATTCACATCGTCTCTCACAGCATCATGCGTCCTCGTGGACCTGAAAGGAGGCTCTATGGAGCAATTGCAATTTGGTCAAATGCCGGCGGCGCAGCCCTCGCTGCGCGTGTTGCGTGAGACCCCGGCCGTGCGCGTCACGCAGTCTGGCGCGAAGAACGTGGCCCTGGTCGAACTGCTGGGTGCCGTCATCGGCGACCCTGATGTGGCTTTGCGCGTCTTAGCGACGTACCCGAGCATCGAGGATCTGTGTCGCGCACCCGCGACGGACTTAGGTCGCATCAGGGGCCTGGGATCGAATCGTGTCGCGGCCATCCAAGCGGCGATTGAGTTGGGCCGCCGCGCCCATTTGGGCGGTGGCGTCGAGCGTCGGCAGATTCGCTCGCCGGCCGAGGCCGCCGATCTGATGATGGGCGACATGAGCGTGCTCGAGCAGGAAGAGCTGCGGGTCATGTTACTCAATACCCGTAATCATGTTTTGGGCGTCACGACCGTGTATCGCGGCAATGTCGATTCCGCCATCGTGCGCACGGGCGAAGTTTTCAGGGAGGCCGTTCGCCGGAACGCATCGGCTGTGATCATTTTTCACGCGCACCCGTCTGGCGACCCGGAACCGTCCGAGGCGGACATCTCAACGACTAAGCAGATCATCCAGGCCGGTAAGCTACTCGATGTGCAAACCGTCGACCATATCATCATTGGCTGCGGTCGTTACGTCTCGCTTCGCGAGCGAGGTTTAGATTTCGAGTAGGAGGTCACGATGCCCAAGACATCGACTAAATCCAATGCCAAGCGCTATGAGCAACAGTGGGATGTGTCCTCGGATTCCGATCCGACGGCCTACTACACGGTCTCGCTCACGCGCGAAGGGCAGTTGATTTGCCACTGCTGGCCGTTTCTGCGGAACCGAGAGTGCAAGCATGTCAGGCGGGTACAGGCGGGTGAGATCGCCCCGCGGGGTCAAACGGTGGCGGCACCGCCCTGGATGACTCCGGTTTCGTCCACGGCGATCGCGGTGAGTAAACTGCGGCTCGTCCTGGCGAATGTGCGTTGTGTGACGCCGGTCGCCGACAAAGCCGAGGCTGAGATCAGCGCCGTGAAAGTGCCGCCACTCCCGCTGGGCAACGAACACTTTCTGCTGACGGTGTTGTATGACCTGCTCCAACTGGGTGTGGCGTGGAGCGCCTTGCAGAAGCGCTTCAAGGTGCCGCGCGAGATCACGCCGGAGTGGGTGACGTACTATATCGCCGAATACGGACGGCTGATCTATGGGCCGTTACAAGAGGGGCGCTTTCAGGGGTGGGAATACATTCCGCCCGAGGGGGTGTAAGCGCGTCACACAATGGACAGGAGGTCACCATGAATGAAATGGGTTTCTTGACCTGGTGGACGGTGCCGGAGGTGTCGGCGCCGTATGCAGAACTGACGCAACTCGCCAGTCGCGTCGGGCTGCCGAATGACTGCGTGCCCAAGCCACCTTCCGCGCGCCATGCGTGGGAGAAAGCGAGCAACGTCGGCGGGCAGCGCGGTTTGAAGTTAGAGCCGCCCGTGGCACTGGCCGATCAAATCTTCATGCAGTATGGTGCGCCGCCGGCAATCCGGTTGTTAACCCGTCGGGTTTCGGACAGCGCGCCGGTGCTGCGGCGGCATCTGGTCCGCGAAGCGTCCATTCCGACGTCGGGCGATCACTGGAAACAGGTGTCGCTCCAGACAGTGGCCGTGCTGGAGTTTGACTGCCAGCAGCAGCGTGCCGACAGTTCCTATCTCTACGATCAAGAAGGCTGGACCAACGGCAACGTGCAGACGGTGGTCGCACAGATCGAGGACAAATATCGCCATCTGCTGCATCATGCCGACGGCAATGACGTACGCGAAGGCGTACGAAAGTTGTTGGAACAGCTGCATCGTGTCGGGCTGCGGGGCACAGGCGGGGTGTACTTCGTGCCGTGCCAGGCTGGCGCCGAGCCGCAGCTGCAAGCCTTGCGGACCTTTATCCGCAGTCTGTCGATCTGGCAAGTGGGCAAGCTGCGCCCGGCCTGTAATATCGTGCGGCTGAGTGGCGAAGAAGCGGAAAACTTGAAGGAAGAGATCATCGAGAGCGCGACGGATGAATTCAAAAGGCGCCTCGCCGATCTTTCCGACAAAATCGATCCGCTCCTGCAGGGCGCCGTCTCGGGCCGGTTGGCCGATCGGATTGCCGAAGGCGCAACGAACGATCTCTTGTTGATACAGGCCGCCGTGCGGGCTTATCAGCACAGCCTCCATGACGAGTTGACACAGATCGGTGACATGCTGAATATGGCTGAAGCCGCTGTCTCGCGGGCTTTGGGGGTAGTCGTGTGACCGAGGAGGGTGCTGTTGTAGGCTCAGGCGACCTGTCACGAATAGGGCCGTCGAATTGATCGGCCCAAGAATTTTGTCTGCGAATCAAACACGATGTACGACCGGTGGAGCTCAACTCTACCGGTCGTTTTTAGGAGGACACGATGGCCAAGAAACTGATCGCTAAAGATGTTGACGTGGTGGACAATCTCCCGACCTTAGTTGTCGCACCGGCTCTGGCTACCTCCAACTGCCCGGCACTCGCGCAGATTGCCGGGCAGTTGCGCACGCTGCGCGAGCACGTGACAACGCAGTTCGTGGCTCGGGCCGAAATGGCCGAGGCCGTGGCGGTCGCGTTGGCGGCTAATGAGCACGTCTTTGTGTACGGCCCGCCAGGGACCGCCAAGTCGTCGTTGTTGCGGTGCTTTGCTTCCGGCATCGGCGGCAAGTTCTTTCGTATTGTCCTCAACCCGGACATCACCCGAGAAGACATTGTCGGTCCGCTCGATCCAGCGGCGGTACGCAACGGCGAATGGCGGCGCAAGTGGAGCAAGTTTGCCACCTCGGAGATTGCCTTTCTCGATGAGATCTGGAAAGGTGCGCTGTGAAGCGATGTAACCTGAGGTGAGCTGAAATGCTCACTATCGGCTTCCCGATGCCGATAAGAACAGGGCAACAGGCGTTCAGCGAGAGCACGCTGAGGGTCTGAAGCTTGCCCGGAATGTACCTGTGAGGGAGAACCATGCTCCCAAGAAGCAGGACTATTCTC
>JAUQXC010000727.1 GCA_030834825.1 Thermoflexales bacterium | reverse complement strand
TCGACACGCTGCCTTTCGGCAGTGTGCCCAGCGCCTCTAGGTGATCGCGCAGCGCAGCGAAGTGACCTTGATTGACGCGGCCAGCATGCGTGCGCCCGCAGACCAGATCGGCCCAGGTCAGCGCCGCCATGTCCATCACCTGCGCGGCAGTGTGCGCTTCGAACTCAGTGCACTTGCGTCCCCACTCGATCAGCGAGGCGGTGTCGATTTGACCCGGCAGATCGCCGTTCTCATGCACGCGGCGGCTCTCGATGGCCACTGCGACCAGCGCTTCGGCGAGCGCGCGATCGAGGCTGGTGCTGCGCGCCAGCAGATCGATCTCGGCGTCCTTACCCGGATAGTCGAACTCCACGACCATCGTGAAGCGACGGCGCAGCGCGGGATCGAGGGGATACACGGCGTAGTCCTTGCCGAAGTTGGCAGCCGCCACGATCAGCAGATGCTCACACGGACAGGCAAACACCTTGCTGTTGTCCTGCGGCACACGCGCCACATAGAACGGGCCGTCGCCTTCGAGGTCAAGATTTTCCTGCCGACAGAGATCGCCCGACTTGCGATTGAGGAAACCGATCAGCAAGTTGATCTGCTCGCGAGGAAAGCGGCTGATCTCGTCGAGGAACAAGATCGCGGGGTCGCACTGCGCCGACTGAATGGCTTCGGCCAGCGGACCATCCTGCCAGACGCGTTGATCTTCGCGCGGGACGATGTTGCCGAGGAAGTCCACGTCGAGCATGCCCTCCTTGCCCTCTATTCGGACGAGCCGCGCCTCCGACATTTGCTGTGCCACTTCTTCGACGGCCAGTGTCTTGCCTGTGCCGGTCGGCCCGGCGAGCAGCACCGTTTTGCCGCGCCGCAGGCCGTCGTGGATCAACTGCGCCTGCCGCCCGACAAAACGACCGAGGCCGTTCGGCGTAGGCGCTGAGCGCACAGTAGAACGATGAAGTGCTTTACGGGATCGCGCCGCCGGTGTTGCCGACGATAGGCCTGCATCTGATCGATAGGCACGCAGTTGAGGAGCATCGTAGAACACTGGTGGTGCATACGGCGTCACGCCACCACTGAGCCCCGCTGTACTGAATGCAGCCAGATCGTGAATTTGCAGATCGCTTAACCGATCGTGCACACTGTCCACGGGCAAGTCTTGATAGCGTGCCGCATAGTACACTTCATCGGCGACACGGCACAGCAGGTCTTTGTGCATCTCCAAGATCACACCGCCTTTCGTCGCAGCGATCAGTTCCTCGTAGGCTTCCAGCAGATCGACGTAGGCACTTGGTGCGGCCATCGCTTCGGCCAGCACCAACAAGCCGAGATAGTACGTGACTCGATCTTCGTTGCCATTGGGCAGATAGGCCGCCCAGGGCGTGCCCGCTTGCAGATACGACTCGATGGTCTTGCCCGTCGAGCGGCTGGTCGAACTCACGATCGTGAGCGGCCGGCCGTCCTTCGTCGCAAAGCGCACCTCGCCGATCGCGTGATGCTGCGCGGCAGCCTGCACGGCGCGGATCAAGATCGCGGACACGCCTGCTTCCCCAGTGAGGTTGCGACGGGCGCACCACGAGCCACGTTCATCGCCACGCAGCCAGGGCAGGCCTTCATCGGCCAGCGCGTGGCGTTTGCGAAACAACAATCCGATGTCCATGATTTTTCCTCCGTTGATGTTGATCTCACTTCGTGATTGGTGTCGTTCGAGTTCGTTTGCTCTTGCCGATGCCCTTCGCTTTCGCGCCGTTTTCGATCGTATGCCGCAGCCAGCGCCGCAAGCGGCGGAGATCCTCGGCCTGTGTGGAATTCAGCGCGATGGGCCGGGTATAGCCCAGCACCGCGTGCACGGCGTCATCTTGAACGAAGCGCCAGCGCGGGAAGACCTGTTGCGCCAGATAGCACATGATCTCAGTCCAATCCCAGGCGAGCGGCGCATCGAGACTGGCGCACGACAGGTAGCCCAAAGCCTCTTCTTCCGAGGCGAGGTCGCGTTCGATCGGATCGTCCTGACCGCGCAAGACTTGCAGGATACGTGCGACGGGCACGACGGCGCGCAGCCGATCGGGAAAATCCCAACCGTTGAGGCGCGGCTGAACGAGCGGTCCCGCGAGATAGCGCTGTTCAGAAAGACTCAAGTGAGTCGGTTCGAGTGCGGGCCGATCGATCGGCTCTGCGCCTGAGGGTGATGTTTTTTCCTTGATCACGGTTGACCTCCGTTGTTGCTAGAGAAGAGGTCACAGGGAGAGCGTATCTCCCTGTGACACAGTGTGATGTGATTCATTCATCGAACGCCACGCCATGTTCCTTCATGGAGTAGAAGGCGTGTTGGCCGCGTCCACTGATGATCAGATGGTCTACAACTTCGACATTCAACAGCCGACCGGCGTTGATGATCGCGCGGCTCGTGCTCAGATCCTCCGGCGAGGGCGACACGTCCGAAGTCGGATGATTGTGCGCCAGCACGATCGCCGTGGCGTTGTGGCGGATCGCTTCGCGGAACACTTCGGCCACACGGATCACTTGCTCATTGACACTGCCCACATACAGCGTGACGAGGTCGATGACATACATCCGCGTGTCGAGCAAGATCAGTTTGAACTGTTCCTGTTCGAGGCGGCACATCTGCGGGATCAGCAGTTCCGCCGCATCGGCCGCGCCGCGGATCTGCGGGCGCTGCTCGGTCGGCTGTGCGGTTACACGCAGGCCGAGTTCCAGCGCCGCGCGTAGACGAGCGACCGTCAGCGGACCAATGCCGCTGATCTCAGCCAGAGCAGTAGGAGGAGCGGCGAAGATGTTGGAGAGCGAACCGAAGTGGGTGAAGAGACGTTGTGCAACTTCGATTTGTTGTGGCCCGCCGATGAGGGCGGCCAACAGCTCGAGCGTTGTACAGGCGGCGCTATCGGCGCGCGTGGCTCAGGCGGCTCAGACACAAGCCGATCGGTTGATGGGTGGCGCGACCATCACCTTCCTGATCAATCACCCAGCGCCAAACCGATCGCGCCGCTGAGCATGGAGCAATAATCGATCACGCAGCAGCGCGGAACCTCCCCAGGTAACGTTTCACGGCAATCCACTGAAAGACTCTAGCGATCGAGAGCCCCGCCATCCCGAGGGCCTTTTGTTTCCAAAATTTAATGATAGATAGCGCTGCAAAGCACATACTGATCATCGCAGATTAGCGCTCGAATCCCAAGTCTATGGCGACTGCGTATTTCACAGTAGGTCGTCCACTCGCCACACATTACGATAGTGCACTCGAAACTTGCCACAAATTGAGATTGACCTATGACGGTCTCGATCATACAATGACCTCGACGCCACTTTCCGCCGAGGTCACGATGAATACCACTGCCCCACAGACCGAACTCACGCAACCGTCACCTTTATTGGCTGCCAATGGACAATTGACCCAAGTCGGCTGGTCGCGTCAGCCGCTGCTCGACTGTAATCTCGAGAACGCGCGCTTCTATGCGCTGCGGCTCCTGCAGCGTTTCCGGATCAAGCGCTGGGACTATTACGGCTTCACCACGCCCGACCACTTCTTCTCAGCCACGCTGGCCGATCTCGGCTATGCCGGGCAGGTGTTCATCTACCTCATTGACTTCACCAGCGGGGAATATCATGAGGCCACTTTAACGCTGCCGTTCGCACGAGGGATCGCGATTCCGCGCAACAGCATGATAGGTGACAGCACTGGTGTAGTTGGTGGTTTTTCACCATGAGGAAATTGCTCAGCCTGCAGCGTGTCTCGCAAATGCATGGAAAAGCCGTACACGTCGTCCTTTTGGAGCACCCAGGCTGCAAAACCATTCTGGCTGTGATACGTCTCATCGGTGATGACGATGATATTGCGCCGTTCGGTCACCTGCGGTTACGCTTCACCTATCACGTACACCGATTTTTGTTACTTGACAGACTATCCAGATCTCACTATACTTAGTGTACCGATTACACTAATTATAGCGCACGAGCACAAACAATGAACCCCAAAGAACATATTGCACTAAATTTCTTCCCATTGCTTCAGCAGGATTTTGAATTTACGGCCTATCGTGCTGCCTATCATGAAGGTGATACCAAAGATAAGTATCCCGCTTGCTCGCGTAGGCGGCTTCCTGTGAACGCTCTGCATCTACAAAGAGGCGGCGTATATAGTGACTATTGGGTGTCACTTGTTTCGAGAGATGGCTTTGAGATCTGCACTTTAAAATCATTCTCGAATATCCCGCTTACTATTGATGTCCTTAACAATATGCTTAAGCAAAAGTGCAATGATTCGTTCGGCGAGAGCGAATTCAGCTATCTGGAAGGAATGCGCAGCCGGATGACACTGTTTGTACTCGAACGATTCCCTGAAGGAGTACAAGGCGTGTGGTTGGAACCATACCATTTGAAAGCGACAGATGAATTTGGATTCCTTGCAGACTTCAAGTTCTATACATTTTCTGGCGCGAAATCTACCCGGCGTATCCAGCAACTAAGCTTGAGCCTGGACAAGGATGGTAGAAGTAACAAGAATTTCTATGCAGATCGATTTGAGAAGTTGCAGCAGTTTATCGCTAAGTTTTATCACAAACTGTTTCCTCTCACCTGCGGCTCAGTAGAAATATCGATGCAGAAAACCCTGCTAGATTTAGAATCTGACTCACTTGAGCCAAAAAGGTATATGTTTTTCAACGGCAACACCTCAAATTCGCAGTTCACTGGTGTAAAGGATTATGGCCCACTTAGTCCGGTCAGCAGTGGCGCTAAAGTCTACTTCCTGTACCGTCAACAGGACCGGCCCTTTTCGCATGATTTGTTTCGCGCACTCAGGGGGGATACTTTTGGTAATACATTCCCCGGCATGGAGGCCATGTTTCGATATAAACTGAGCCAAGAAAATGTTGGGGGTAAAGCAATTGATGGTTTTGATAGGGATAGCCTTGATAAGGCATTAGCTGCCATTCAACAAGATGCGATGGGGCGACCTATTGTACCGGTGCTTATCACGCCTTTTAGTAAGAATAGCGGAAAAGATAGTAATCGCTTGTATCACATTGCGAAACATGCTTTCTTAGCACATGGCGTTCCAAGCCAATTTGTCAGCCTTCAGTTGCTTCAGTTCAAAGATCAACTCAAGTGGTCTGTTTCTAATATTGGGCTTCAGCTATTTGCAAAAATGGGCGGGCAGCCTTGGAAAGTTGCGCCGAAAGCGCAAAGTCGCTTGATCGTTGGACTTGGGCAGGCCCATCAAATTGTTAATGGACAGATCAAAAAGTACTTTGCTTACTCAGTGCTTACGGAATCAACAGGTCTTTATAAAGACCTCAAGACCCTCGGCCAATCCCAAAGCTACGAAACCTACATCAAGGACTTTAAGAGAAACTTGAAATTGATTTTTGAATCATATCATGAGCATTACGATAGTTTTGTCGTTCACGCGACTTTTTCAATTCGACGGGAAGAGTTAGATGCCGTGCAGGAAGTTCTAGATGCCATAATTGATACAGCTGGCAGCGACAGAGAATTCGTGGTCATGAAATTTAACGACCGAAACAAATTCTTTGGATATTCTTTGCAGAGCAACAGTATGGTTCCTTACGAAAGTGCCTATCTTCGTCTCTCCGAAAAGGAGTATCTCGTTTGGTTTGAAGGACTACAGTATCACAATCCAAATATTCGAAAGAGGATAGAGCGTCCGTTGCACGTGAAGTTCATCTATTCAAACCACGAGTTGACGGCGCCCCGGATGAAAGATTACTTGCAGGACGCAGTTAATTTATCAGGAGCCAACTGGCGAGGTTTCAATGCCAAGTCCCTACCTGTGTCTGTCTATTATGCACATATCGTTGCTGATTATTACAAAGAATTCCAAGCCTTAGCACTAGATGACATTGACCTCGAAGCAATCAATCCTTGGTTTCTATAAGGACTGCACATGTACGCATTCAAGAGAAACGAAATAGTCATTCTGCTGGGCGCAGGTGCCAGCGTCGATGCAGGCATTCCACACTCTGGAGAAATGATCCGGCAGGTGGAAAAGCTCGTCAAAGAAGATCGGGACTGGGAGCGATTCAGAGATATATACAATTTCATGCGAAGTTCGATATATCACTCGGACGGAGTACGAGGCCGGTTTGGCGATGAGGTGAACTACAACATCGAGCGTCTGGTTAATACACTAGAAGAAATAAGGAAAAAGCAAGAACACACCCTATACCCCTTTGTCGGTGCTTGGAATCCTACGCTGGTTGAATTAGCTGGCAGAAACTTCGCATTGGTTGGTGAGCTAAGTAGTGCTATCGTAAAAAAACTGCGGCAACAATGGATCGCTTTGGAGGATTATGGCTCGGCTGATTATTTCCGAGGCCTTATTGATTTTCAAGCCAACTATCAACACCCGCTAAGAGTGTTTACACTGAACTACGATCTTTGCGTGGAAAAGGCATGCGCGGGCGTTGCTCTTGAACGAGGCTTTAATAGTCACACACGCAAATGGGATTGGCGACAGTTCGACGACAACGACAATGATCCAAGAGCGATCTTTCTTTACAAACTCCACGGTTCAAATGACTGGACATATGATAAGGTAGGAAGTCTGACTTTTTATGATGAAACGAGCCGAATTGAGGATCATGCTGCTGCAATAATCTTTGGCACAACTTATAAATTGCAACATCGCGACCCCTTTCTTTTCTTGGCCTATGAATTCAGGCGGTGGACTTTGGAGGCACGAATCATAGTCTGTATTGGCTATGGGTTTGGAGACGAGCATATAAATAAGATTATTCAGCAAGCACTAAACGGCGACGAGCACCGGCTATTGTTGTCTGTTTCTCCATTGTTTAGTCAAAATCTGGAAGCAGCGAGAGCACAAAAGCAACGTATGATTGCACAGGCAATTGAACATGACAACCTCAACCAGATTGTTTGTTGTGATTCCTTTGCCCGTGATTTCATAAAGAATCAATTGACGCTCGATTATTTAGCTAGCCTTTTCCCATGCTCTGACGAGAATGAGCTATTCCCTATTGTGCGAAACGAATAAGACAAGGACAAGATCACATGGTTTGAAACCTTCTTTTGAGGGGAAGAGCACGTCATCGGCGTACAACTTTATCCAGTTTTTCAAGTTGTCAGTGCCGCCGACTGGGCAGATTAGAGCCAACACGATCTTCTTGCTTTCCACAAACATACTGCCCTAACAGTAGCATGGATCATAAATGCCCCCTTCGAGCATCTCGACCGCCAACTTTACCGCCAGTCCTACGCGTGTGGTTCTTCGTCGACATTTCTCTCCACAATTGATTTTTCATTGCAGCAGTTACTCAACTTGCTTTGGCAAAGTCACGCCGGTTGAGAGAAACGAACCAGTTCAGGGGAATCTGCCAGGCCAATGGTTGGGCTTGACGTTGAGTGAGTCTCTGTTCAATCTGTTCTTGATCTAAACCGGCCGGCTGCAAAATCGTGGCCATTGCGCGCAATAGCAACTCCGCATACTTCTCCGCATCATAATCGTACGAAGAATCCATGAGATCGACCGGTCGGGCGCGAGCATTAGGATCGCGCGCCTTCGCGTCGGTGATGACGTAGCGGATGGCTTCGCTGGGATGCAGGCTCACTCCTCGCTGGCTCAACTGCCGTGCAACAATCGCATTCAGAGTGTTGTGGCGATACGCTTGCGGATCGCGTGTCAGGCGGTAGGTGAGGGCCAGGTCATGGTAATCCACCTGCTGCGCCCGCAACTCGGCCAGGCGATCGCGGATGAGGTCGATGACTTGCGGCACTTGCTCGAAGAACTCCTGGCGATTGTGCGCGGCGGCCAATAGATTGACGGCTTGCTGCTGCACGGCCTTGATCCACGGCGCCGTATCGCCGCGGCGAAGTTCGATCCCGCGCGTCTTGATTTCCCCACTCCGAAAGACGCCGAAGTAGCGATTGGGGACGCCGATCTTCTCATGTTCGCGCGCGGGTAGAAAAGCCACCCAGTCATAGACGCCTTCCAGTACGATAGGCAGGCCGGTCCTCTCGGTTATCTCGGCCAGCAATGGCGTATACTCGTCGTCGTGTGCATTTCTCTTCTTAATCCAGAGTGAATCGATCAGCAGGTGCAGAACTTCAAAGCCGTGGTCTTCGACGATCTCTTTGGCCTGGATGAGCGCTGCGCGCCCATAGGCGGTGATGGCTTCATGCGCCTCGATCTTGCCGAAGCGCGCGTTACATTAAGTTGCCCCTCCTGACGGCGCTCCTGATGGTAGTATGGCTCTCGAAACCGGCCAAGGTTTTCGAGTCATATCTCACCATCAGGAGGTTGTTGCATGTTAGTCGACGCACCGGCCCACCCTGGCCGTAGGCCAGGGACATGGGCAATCGAGCAGTACGCCAAGTGGTTGCGGCGCAAGAGTCCGCACACCAGCACCGCGGTCCACTACACCAACGATTTGGAGTTGTTCTTCGCCTGGATCGATAAGCCACCCGATCAGATCACATTGCAGGATATCGATGCTTTCATCGAGCACAGTCAGCAACAAGGGCACCGCATCGCCACGGTCAATCGTCGCTTGGCTGCGTTGCGCTCGTTCTATCACTTTCTCGAAATCGAGAATGACAACGCCCGGCCCAATCCTGTGCGGCCCAAACGTCACTTCATTCGGCAAGGTCGCCGTTTGCCACGCGATGCGCAAGATGCCGAGATCGAAAAGTTGTTTGCCGTCATCAACGACCCACGCGATCGCGCCATGTTCTTGTTGATGCTGCGGTGTGGCTTGCGCGTCGGCGAAGTGCGCGCCCTGTCGTTGAACGATCTGTACTTGCAACCGACGCCCGGCTCGCTGCCTCGCCTGTGGATTCAGGGCAAAGGTGGATCACAACGTGTCGCGTATTTATCCGCACAACCATTGACGGCCTTGAAGGCCTGGTTGGCGATCCGCCCACCAGTGGAAGATCAGGCTGTGTTTCTCAATCGCTTCGCACGCGCTTCACGGTCACCGGCATTCAACTGCGTCTGGCCGAATACTGTCATGAAGCGGATGTGTGGATCACCTGCCATCAATTTCGTCACACCTTCGGGCGACATCTGGCTGAAGCTCGCGTGCCGATCACGTCGATTCAACGCTTGTTCGGTCACGCGCGGCTGCGCACGACGCAGGTCTATCTGCACATCTCGGACAGTCAGGTGCAAGCGGATTACGACGCGGCCATGCAGCAGATCACGCTACGCTTGCGCGTTGAAGGAGGTGCGTGATGACCCCCAGCACCGGCAAACGTCCGCCGCACATCAAGAACACAACGCCCACCCATCCCGAGGCGAAGCGCATCATTGATTGGGCGGAACCCAATCGGCGTCTCTACTGGACTTTTCGCGTTT
>JAUQXC010000726.1 GCA_030834825.1 Thermoflexales bacterium | reverse complement strand
GGCGCGGAGCAACCCGGTTTCTAATCGACAAGTAAGGAAGGAAATTTTGAGCAAGAAACGAGCACTCATTACGGGCATTACCGGCCAGGACGGCAGTTATCTGGCCGAGTTTTTGTTGGAGAAGGGGTATGAGGTGATCGGGATGGTGCGCCGCACCAGCACGGTCACGTTCGGTCGCATTCAGCATATTCAGGACGACCTCGAATTGATTCAGGGCGATTTGCTCGATCAGAGTTCGCTGATTGAGATTTTGCGGCAGTATCAGGTCAGTGAGGTCTACAATCTGGCGGCCCAGTCGTTTGTCCCGACGTCGTGGAAGCAGCCGGTCTTGACGGGCGAGTTTACGGCGTTGGGCGTGACGCGCATGCTGGAAGCGATCCGCACGGTTGACCCCACGATTCGCTTCTACCAGGCGTCGTCGTCGGAGATGTTCGGCAAGGTACAGGAAGTGCCGCAGACCGAAAAGACGCCGTTCTGGCCGCGCAGCCCCTATGGTGTGGCGAAGGTCTACGGCCATTGGATCACGGTGAACTATCGGGAGAGCTATAACCTCTTTGCGTGCTCCGGTATTTTGTTCAATCACGAAAGCCCGCGCCGGGGCCTGGAGTTTGTCACGCGCAAAATTTCGCATGGGGTGGCAAAGATCAAGTTAGGCCAAGCCAAGGAATTGCGCCTGGGCAACCTCGACTCACAACGCGACTGGGGTTTTGCAGGCGATTACGTGCGCGCGATGTGGTTGATGCTGCAGCCCGAACAGCCCGACGATTACGTGGTGGCGATGGGCGAAACGCATTCCGTGCGCGAGTTCTGCGAAATCGCGTTCAGCCACGCCGGCTTGAACTGGCAGGACTTTGTGGTGCAAGATCCGGCGTTCATGCGCCCCGCCGAAGTCGATCAGCTCATCGGCAATCCGGCCAAGGCCGGCGCCAAGCTGGGCTGGGAGCCGCAAGTGTCGTTTCAGGAACTCGTGAAGATGATGGTCGATGCCGATATTGAAGAACTTAAAAAGGCCGGAGCGTAAATCATGTGTGAAACTGTGATCCAATTCGGAACGGATGGCTGGCGTGGCGAGATTGCCAACGATTACACCTTTGCCAACGTGCGCCGCTGTGCCCAGGGCTTTGCTTCGTATTTGCAGGCCAAAGGCCTGGCGACCAAAGGCGTGGTCATCGGCTACGACCAACGCTTCCATTCCGAGAACTTTGCAGCCGCCTGCGCCGAGGTGATGGCCGGCAACGGCATCCGTGTGTGGCTAACGGATGGCGCGACGCCGACGCCGGTCATCTCGTATGCGGCGGTGCATCACCAGTCGGCGGGCGCCATCAACATTACCGCGTCTCACAATCCGCCGACCGATAACGGTTTCAAGGTGCGCGACCCGAACGGCGGCGCGATCGATCCGGAAGGCTTGAAGGACATCGAAGCGCGCATTCCGGCGATCGGGGCCGTGAAGTCTTTGCCGCTGAAAGAAGCGAAAGCGCAGGGGCTGGTACAGGTCTTTGATGCCTCGCTGCCCTATATTGAGCACCTGAAGGATTTGATCGATCTGGAGCCAATCAAGCAGGCCGGATTCAAGATCGTGGTGGAGCCGATGTGGGGCAATGGGTCCGGGTGGTTTCCCCGCTTGTTGAGTGGCGGCAAAACGGAAGTGATCGAGGTGCACAATGAGCGCAACCCGATCTTTCCCGAGATGCATCGCCCGGAGCCGATTCCGCCCAATGTGAATGTGGGGTTGCAGCGGACCG
>JAUQXC010000725.1 GCA_030834825.1 Thermoflexales bacterium | reverse complement strand
TCGCACGTCACCCAACGTGACCGTCCAGGCGCCTAATCTCTCCGGTTCACAACGACTGATCAATCAGCAAGTGTTTGAGCCGGGCGAAGCAATCACCTACACCTTGCGGCTGATCAACTCCGGCAGCCTGGGCACGAACGTACGCTACACGGTGACCTTGCCATCCGCAGTCGTTACACCCACCGGGGCGCTAAACGGAACGATCTTCGTCGGCGCGGGCGCGACTGTGACGCCGACCGTCATCGCGGCGCGGGTGCGATCGGGTCTGGCCCCGGGCACGACCTTCCAGGCACAAGTGGCCCTCAACGATGGCTATCATCCCGTTCTTTCACTGGACTTCCCGCAAGCCGTGATCCATGCCTACAACACCTACCTGCCGCTGATCATGCGCAACTATGCCGGCGGGCTGATCGTCATCGATCACACCACAACCGATATCAGCCAGATTCCGCCGTACTGGATCGACCAGGCCAAGGCACTGCTGCGGGTCAGCTACGGTCATACCTCACACGGCAGCCAGTTGGTCACCGGCCTGGGAGTATTGGAATCACGGAATACGCTCTACAGTTTCAACACCAATGGCTCGATCGAAAGCGGCATCCTATCGCTCGCCGACTACACACCCAGCGGTGATCTCGGCAATCCCGATCGCACCACCTGGGCCTCTCGGACGCGCACTTACCTCAACGGCTCTGGCAGCAATCGCAATACTGTCATGTGGTCGTGGTGCGGCCAGGCCGACACCTCCAATCCGGCCGACATCGAGACCTACTTGAATCTGATGAGTGGACTAGAGAGGGATTATCCTGCCGTGAAGTTCGTCTATATGACCGGTCACCTGGTTGGAACAGGCCCCACCGGTAGCCTCTATCAGCGCAACAATCAAATTCGCACCTATGCTCGGAACAACGGCAAGGTCCTGTTCGATTTTGCCGACATCGAAAGCTATGACCCGGCGGGTAATTACTATCCCAATGAGAGTGATGGCTGTAGTTGGTGCACGACGTGGTGCAACGCGCATCCGGCTGACTGCGCCAATCTGCCCAGTTCATGCGCACACTCGCATCCCTTCAACTGCTATCGCAAAGGCCAGGCCACGTGGTGGCTGTTGGCACGGCTGGCGGGGTGGGACGGGGTCACGCAGTAGCGTCGTGCTGCGCAGAAACCGGGTTTCTCCGTTCTTCATCGGACAGGAACTCTGATTGAGTCAGGACTCGAGGCTTTAGCCGGTTCGCTCAACCGCTACAGCTCCGGCTGAAGCCTCGACTCCAGTTCACGATGCACCGATCGAGCCGTGCCTGCCCGATTGGGTATTATCATTCATGCCACAACTTGAGGTTTGATCACACGTACTGCACTCGTGCTGAAGGCCTGACACAGTTTTTCGAACATGGCCTTATCACGATAGGTGCCGATGATGGCCCCGCCTGAACCGGCGAACTTGGCGCTGGCGCCGCAGCCGCGCGCCGTCTCCACCATCTGCACTTGCCAGGGCGACAGGTTGTAGATGCTGCGGCGCGTGTCAAAGTTCTCGTCCATCAATTGACCCAGCCGCGCGGCGTCCTGCGCCAGCAGGGCTTCGCGTGCCGAGACGGTCAGCGCGGCAAAGTGCTGCATCGCTTTAACGACTGGTTCTTCGCCCCGATCGAACCTGGCGCGGATGTCGTTGTGAAACACTTCGGTCGGCTCGCTCAGCGCATCGTGATAGGCCAGATAGATCGGCGGTAACAACGCCGGATCGAGCGGCTCGTAGTGATAGCACTTGAAGCCTTGCACGTCACGTTCACAACTTCGATCGAAATCCATATAGACCAGGCCTTCATAGACCTGGATCACGCGATCTTGCAGGCCGGCGGCGATGCCGAGCTCGTCGCGCTCGATGGAGAGCACAAAACTGGGCTGCACTTCCAGCGGGATCGCGACATCATAGAACTCCATCAAGCAGCGCAGTGTCGCGACGATGATGGCGCTGGAACCGGCCAACCCAACCTGGCGCGGAATGTTCGTCGCATAACGCACGGAGAAATTGCGATCGTGCAGCGCCAGGCTTTGGCGATCGCAATACTCCACGAAGCGCTTGATTGTCGCTTTGATCAAACGAATGCCGCCGTAGTAGCCGTGCAGCTTGACGTCGCGGGCCAGATCGGCAACCGAGCTAAAGCGCGCCCGATCGTCTTCGGCCAGCACGATGTCCACGGAATCCCATTCGTACAGCACCACCTCGGCCCAGAAGTTGCGCACGCTGATCGAGATCGTCTTGCCATGATAACCGTCAGACGGATTGCCGATGAGCCCGGCCCGGGCGTAGACGCGTTTACGAACGATGATCATTGAGCCATTGCTCCACAAATTGGCGTAACGAAGCACCACGTTTTTCATCGGCCAGAGCAAATTCGACAAAGGCCCGGAAGTACGCTTCAAAGTTGCCGATGTCGAAGCGGCGCTCGGCGTCACTCAGCCGGATACCATAGACTTTGCCGCCATCCTGCAGGATCAGGCGGATCGCATCGGTGAGTTGGATCTCGCCGCCTTTGCCGGGCCGGGTGCGCTTGATGGCCGCAAAGATCGACGGCGCAAAGACATAGCGCGCTGCGATGGCCAGATTGCTCGGCGCCTCCTGGACGCCGGGTTTCTCGATCACGTCGGCGACTTCGAACACATCGCCCGTGCCATTCTTGGGCAGAGCAATGCCGTAGTTAGCCACGTCACTCAACGGCACCGGCTCAAACGCGATGACGGCTGCGGCCTGGTTGCGCACAAAACAATCCGTCATGCGCCGCACCACATCGCTCTGCGCATGCAGGCCGATGATCGAATCGCCCAGCGCCACCACGAAGGGCTGATCGCCCACGAAAGATTCGGCGCATGACACGGCGTGCCCCAGTCCCAGCAGCTGACGCTGGCGCGTGTAAAAATATTGGACGGGTTTACGCTCAAAATCGAACTCGGCCAGCAATTCTTCTTTGCCGGTTTCGCGCAGCAGCTGAATCAATTCAGGATTGAGGTCAAAGTGATTCTCGATCGAAGTTTTGCCGGGGCCGGTGATGAACAGGATGCGCTGCATGCCGACGCGCGTCATTTCTTCCACCACATACTGCACCACCGGCTTGCGCCCGACCGGCAGCATCTCTTTGGGCTGCGATTTGGTGGCGGGCAAGAGCCGTGTGCCCAGTCCTGCGACGGGCACGACTGCAATGTTGATATCCATGAACTTTCCTTTTGCAGCTCGCGATTGGAAATCGCCCCTAGTGGGCTAGCCGATCATCCGCCTGCGCGGATGTAACACCGTCCACGCAGGCTTTAGCACCCGAAGTACAGCAGAGTGGTGTGGACGCTCAGCCACCGGCTCGCCAGGTGCGACTTCGAGTCGCTTGGGTTTCGAATTGGGATTTGCCGCCAAACTATAGCATAGCTTGGCAGACGAGCAACCATGCCAAAAGCCTATTGAACCGCCGTGAAAGGGGCGCTACACTGAAACGGCATAGAATACAGGAGATGCTCATGATCCGAATGACCTGGTTAAGAACAACCGTAGGCGTACTGGTGATGCTGGCCGTGATCGGCGGTTCGCTGCCGGTAAAGGCCTCGCCGAATTCCGACCTCGTGATTCCACCCACCTGGGACATCGTCTCGGAAAATTTTGAGAGCGGCCAGTTGACGCCCTGGAGCAAGAAAGGCGAAAGCAATTTAGCCCTGGTCTCCGATGTCGGGCGCAATGGATCGATCGGGTTGAGGGTGACCGCCGGCTCAGGCACAGCCTACCTCTATCAGAGCCGCGTCACCAGAGCGCCGGAAAGTTATCTCACCTTCTGGTTCAATCCAAATAATGTATCACTGCCTGAACCTACGCCCAACTACTGGCCGCCGGGGACCTCGTGGAACGTGGCCGAAATTCGCAGCTCGGTCGACGATTGGTGGCCGCCGCTCATCGGCTTTTATCTGCGCAAGCCGTCGGGCCAAAGCTACAAAGGTTACATCGCCTGGCCCAAGGCCAGCGGCTATTTTCGTGATTACGAGAACGGCCAGTTCGATCTGGCGAATGGTTGGCAAAAGATCACGCTGGGCTATCACCTCGATTCGTGGGTGGCGGTGTGGGTCAACGATGTGCTCATGCATCACTACACCACCGATGTGGTGCATGACGATCCCTATGGCGATGTGATCGAGATCGGCAAGGTGAATGAGAACTCTGGAACCACGCCCAGTGGATCGATCTATCTGGACGACATCGTTTATCAAGTGCCGCGCTTTGATGATCTATGGGTGGATGCCGTTCACGGCAATGATGCGAACGATGGATTGAGCAGTGGCACTGCCTATCGCACGATCCAGCGTGCGGCCGACTTTGCCGGACCTGGCACAACCGTTCACATCTTGCCCGGCGTCTATCGCGAGAGTGTGTGGCCGGCGCAAAATGGTTCGGCCACCGAGCGGGTGATCTATCGGGCTGACAACGGCCCCGGCAGCGCCGTCATCCGTGGTTCAGAACCTGCCTCATCTCTGACCTGGACGCCGTTATCGGCCAACACGATCGGCTTGCCAGCGGGCGTCGATCCAAGCAGCATCTTTTACACCGATCTATCCGCCTGGAATTTGAGCGCGCCGCCGCGCTTTATCACACAATTGGATGCGGGCGGCAATGTCACGGCTCGTTTGCCATTGGCACGTGAACCCGATTGGACCGTGGCCACCGAATGGAAGTATCACGAGTTCTGGTGGGCAGCCGCTGGCGGATCGAGTTCCGCCGCGTGCGATCCAGCCACCAACTCCGATCATGATTGTGATCTGCCGCAGCGCTCGACGACACAACTTACCGATCGGACCAACGACACCCAGCCCGCCGGGATTGAAGCCGGCAACCTGACCACGCTAGGCGATTTGACCGGCGCAACGTTGATCGCCATCGACACCTTGCAAGGCCACTACACTTATCGCCGCACGATCACAGCGCATGATGTCGCCAATGGCCGCATCACCGTCGATCGCATCTGCGAGCACGATGGCGGCACAGGCAATCCAGGGTTGGGTTGGGGTACCAAGTATTACGTGGAAGGCAAGCCGCGCCTGCTCGATAATCCCGGCGAGTGGTGGTACGATACCGCGACGAAGCGGCTGTATCTGTGGCCGCTCACCGCGGGAAATCCCGCCGCGCAGAACATCGAGATCTCCCGGCGCGATAACGGCTTCAGCTTGCAGAATCGATCCTACACCACGCTCGACGGCTTGACGATCGAATTCGTCAACGGCACCGCCGTGTATCAACGCAATTGGACCGAGCACAAGTCGTATCACAACACGGTGCGCAATGCCACCTTGCGCTACGCTAATTGGGGCGTCTCGCTCGAACAGAGCGTCAGCGCCAGCTCACCGGCCACCAACGTCGTCGACGGCTTCACGCTAGAAGATTCCGAGATCGCCTACATCGACACGCTGGGCATCCGCCTGATTCACTGGTGGGAGAACAACGCCAATCCCGATTCCTATACGCGCTCCGGCGTGCACAACACCGTCATCCGCAACAGCGAGTTTCACCACTTGGGCTTTCGCACCGACGACGACAACGCGGTGGGGATGTCCTTCGGCTTCACCAACAAGCTGCGCTTCGAGGGCAACCACGTGCATCACGTGGCGCACAACGGCGTGCAGTTTTCGCGCTCGGTGATCCAATCGGACAAGACCTACGGCTTTGCGCCGAGCGAGATCAAGACCGGCGAGATCCTGATCAAAGACAACATCTTCGAAAAAGCCTGCCAGCAAAACACCGATTGTGGCGCGCTCAAGTTCTGGGGCGCGGGGCCGCAGACGCATGTCTTCCGCGACGTGTTGATCACAGGGAACGTCTTTCGCAATACCTATGGCTGGTCGTCCATCGCCGAAAAGCGCCAGCGTTATACCGGCGGCACCAGCAGCCAGGTGCGCGGCCTGGGCGGCTATGGCCTGTTCGTCGATCATGCCAGCGGGCTGCACGCTTATCGCAACATCGCCTACAACAACGCCTACGCCGATTACGTGCTGTATGGCGTGTTCCGCGATGGCGACATCGTGTACTGGAATAACATCGCGGCCAACTCATTGCATGGCTTCAGCGTAGGCGGACCGCAATACGACACGCATGGCAGCGTCAACACGCAACTCGTTAACAACATCATCGTCAATAACGAAGGCTACGGCGTCATCGCAACCGGTGCGACCCCGACGTTTGCAAACGTGACGATCGATCACAATCTCTATTTCAACAACGGTTGGCGTTCCTATGAAAATGGTGGCGAGTGGAAAGCGGGGGACATGGTCGTCTCAACCCGCTCGCCCAGCGCCTGGACGCCTTATCCCACCTTAGCCGAAGTCCAGGCGAACACGATCTGGGAAGATCATGGCGTGGAGGGCGATCCGGCTTTTTGGAATTACCCCGCGAACGATCACGATCTCTGGGACGGCTCGTGGCCCGATTTCCATCTAACCTCGGCGAGCACGAATGCGCTCGATCGGGGTGCGGCATCCCTTCCAGCTTCGCTGACCACTCTGCTCAACAAGTTCGACGTGGCCGATTGGCACGCGGGAACGGCCTACGACATCGGACGTTACGAGGCCGGCTTCGATCTGTACTCCGATCCAACCGCGCAAGCCATCGAACCGAATGGAAATGCGCGCTACAGCTTGAGTCTGATGCCGATCGATCTGCCACACAACGTTACGCTCTCGACAGCCAGCCCTTCACCCAGCCTGACGGTGTCGCTCAACGCAAGCACGCTGATCCCCTCCGGCACGGTCACACTCACCGTGATCGATCAGAATTCCGACATTTACCCGCGCTGGTACACCATCAACATCACGGGCACGGGGAGTGGCTTTACGCGAACGGCTCAGGTGAATCTGCTGGTGGGTGGGCAGCGTTGCTATCTACCTTTGATAAGGAAATGAGGCAAATCATGACCCGCTTATCCCGTCGACAATTTCTAGCCGCGCTGAGCGCCACAGCCGCAGCCGCGCCGTTTACGCCGATTCTAGATCGCTGGCTGCCGCGCATCATGGCACAAGGTTCGCAGCATCATTTGTACATCGCGCGGAACGGCACGCCGATCACCAACGTGCAGCGCGCCGTGGCGCTGGCCGGCGGCATTCAAACGTTCATCGGACACGACGATGCCGTGGTGCTAAAGCCCAATGGCCAGTGGCCGCTGCAAGGCTATACGCACACCCAGGCACTGAAGGCCTTAATCGACGTGATCCTCAATCGGCCGGGCGGCTTTGCCGGAGAGATCATCATCACGGAGCATGTCCATCGTGATTCGACCACCGCGCTCAACGGTAGTTTTTGCTGGAACATGTCGAGTGGCTACAATCGCACCAACAACTGGGCGGACATGAACTACTTCGAGTTGGTGAATGACTATCACACGCGCGGGATCAACAACGTCACGGCTATTCCACTCTACGATACGGGACAGTCTGCGGATTTCGTAACGGCAACCGGGCCGGGCGATTTAGCGGCGGGCAAGCATGGCTGGGTGCGCGCCACCTACACGACCACGACCAACGCTCGCACGGTGCGCTTATCGCACGCCTTGCTGCGCTCGAGCTACAGCAACCACATCATCGATCTCAAGCATGGCGTGTGGCACGACGGCGGCTACACCGGTCAGCCGGTAAAAGTGATCTTTCTGCCCACGCTCAACAACCACGGCAGCTACAACTCCGAAGATTATGCCGGGCCGACCAGCGCCCTGAAATGCCATCTGGGCATCGTCGAGTTTGCCGGGTCGTCGGGAGTTCATCTGCACGATGTGGGCTACAGCGGCACCGTCAGCCCACAGGCGATGGGTGAATCCGTGGGGCATTTGATCACGCAGATCTTGCAGCCGGCATTTTATCTGACCGTGGCCGAGTACACCGGCTATCGCAGCCGAACCACTACCACTGCGGCCAATACCAAAACGGTGGGCCTGTGCGCCGATCCGGTGACGCTGGATTACTGGATGTGCAAGTACGTCATGTATCCGTGCGCCACCAGCCAGACCTTCATGAATCCCGATAACGACAATCACTTGCGACAGGCCTTGATCGGCTGCCAGGGCAAAGGCGTCGGCACAATTGACGAAGCGGAAATGACGGTGCATCTAGCTGACATCAACCTGGACAAGCACGTTTATTTACCACTCGTTCGCAAGTAAACCATATTGAGAAACCAAGTTTTTACGTCCAAACGGGCCTGGTTGACAATCAACCCGATCGAACGAGGTCTTGCGTGACTTGTGGGAAAAACCCGGTTTATTTATTCACGTTCATCTCAAGGCAGTTAATGGAGTTTGGCAAATTCTGGATTCGAGGCTTTAGCCGGTTTGATCAAATGCCATGTTTCCGGCTAAAGCCTCAACTCCGGCCGCAGATAGAGGTACTGTCAAAGGCTAGATAGTTATACCAAGGAGAAAATTCATGCGTATTCCAACTATGCGACTCATTCAACGACGACAATTCACCTGGATCATGATCGTGTTGTTCCTGCTGAGTTATCTGCCGCCAACACCCAGTATGGGAATGGTTGAAGATTCTGCTGCCCCACAAGCCATGAGCGTCTGGGTGGAACACATCAGCCACAAAGTGCAGCCGACCACAGCGTCTGGTTCAACCAGCAGCATCAACCTGGAAGGTGCACGCCGCTCGGTCGAGGCCGCACAGATCATCGTGCGTGCGAATGGATCGGCGTTGACGGGCGTGAATCTCACCGCGAGTGACCTGAACGACGGCCACGGCCATACTCTCGCCCGATCGAACATCGCCTTCTTCCGCGAATACTTCATCGACTT
>JAUQXC010000724.1 GCA_030834825.1 Thermoflexales bacterium | reverse complement strand
ACAAATACCCGCTGGTCTACTACGTGAATGTGTTCTACGCCGTATTCATTCCAGGAGTCTTGATTCCCATGGCGATCCTCGTCGTGCTCGACATCAGCTCGGTCATGCGCCGCAAGCGGCGGCCGCGAAAAGATCAACCCCAACCGCCTGCTGAAAAACCGGCCAACTCCGGCACGGCCGGAAAGGAGTCGAGCCATGGCTAACCCGACTCCACCACATCAAGCGAAACCAGCCCCAACGCCCAGCGCGCCGCCGGCAGTCCAGTCGCCGCCTCCGGCTCCCGTACAGACCGTGACGCGCTTTGCAACCTTGCAGCGGATCGAGCACATCATCCTGCTGATTTCTTTTACGACGTTGGCCATCACGGGCCTGCCTCAGAAATTTGCGACCGCTCCGTTGAGCGAGTTCGTCATCAACCTATTTGGCGGCATCGAATCGATCCGCGTCATCCATCGGATTGCCGCAGTCATCCTGATGATCTTGAGCATTTATCACGTGATTGCCGTGCTGTACCGGGTCCTCGTGCAGCGCGTGTCATGGACCATGTTGCCGGTGATTGAAGACTTCAAGCATCTGTGGCATGATTTGTTGTTCTACGCCGGCCGCCGCAAGCACAAGGCTTATTACGGCCGCTACAACTATGCCGAGAAGGCCGAATACCTGGCCGTGGTCTGGGGCACGTTCATCATGATCATCACCGGCTTCATGATGTGGAATCCCATCGCCACCACTGCCTTCCTGCCGGGTCAATTCATCCCAGCGGCCAAAGTGGCGCATGGCGGCGAAGCGGTGCTGGCCATACTGGCCATCATCTTGTGGCACTTTTATCACGTCCACTTGCGGCACTTCAACAAGAGTATGTTCACCGGCAAGATGACACGCCACGAGATGGAAAAGGAACATCCGGCGGAACTCGCCTTGATCGAGGCGGGGCGGACCGCGAAAGAACCGCCGCCGGTTGTGCTGCGCCGTCGTCAGAAGGTCTTCTATCCTATCGCCAGCGCCATTGTCGTCGTCTCCGGTATTTTGTTGCTGGGCTTCATCACGTTTGAAAGAACGGCGATTGAAACGGTACCGCCCATGATCACGGGTGAAGCGTTCGTACCTTATACTCCGACGCCAACTCTGGTACCGAGTCCCACGCCTGTTTCCACAGTAACACCAGCGGCGGTGGCAGGCGGGTCATGGGATACGGCGATCAGCCCGATCCTGAATGCGAAATGCGCCGGGTGCCACGTCAATTCTACGCTGGGCGGCCTGTCGTTGAAGACCTACGCTGATGCGCTGAGAGGCGGCACAAGCGGCCCGGCCGTGGTGCCCAACGATCCTGCGCAAAGCACATTGGTCACCGTGCAACAGGAAGGCGGGCACCCCGGCATGTTGAGCGCCGATGAGCTGGCCCAAGTGATCACCTGGATTGAAACGGGCGCGTCTGAGAAGTCCGGCGCGCTCACACCACCCCCGACGTCGTCCGCCACCGAAGGCTGGACCGGCGGCATTGAGCAATTGGTTAATGCGAAATGCGCCAGCTGTCACGTCAATTCTGCGCTGGGCGGCTTATCGTTGAAGACTTACGCCGATGCGCTGAGAGGCGGCACAAGCGGCCCGGCAGTAGTGCCTAACGATCCCGCACAAAGCACGTTGGTCACCGTGCAACAACCGGGCGGACATCCCGGCCAGTTCACAACGGAAGAGATCGATCGCATTGTGAAATGGATTGAGGCTGGTGCGCCGGAAGTGGTCAGCACCACCAGCCCGGCCCCGACACCGGCACCTGGCATCAAGGTGGAGTCCTGGAACGATGCCTTTGTCATCTTCACGGCAAAATGCACCATGTGTCACATCAACGTTCAGGCCGGCAATTTGTCGCTGAACACTTATCAGGCTGCACTGCAAGGTGGCAAGAGTGGACCCGCCATCGTTCCGGGCGATCCAGACCAAAGCGTGTTAGTGACAACCCAGCAGGGCACGACTCATCCCAGCCTGGGAATGCTCAGTCCTGAAGAGCTGGCCGCCATCATCGCGTGGATCGAAGCCGGCGCGCCGGAGGCCGTGGCGACGACCTGGACCGACGTGTCGGCCATCTTCACGGCAAAATGCACCATGTGTCACATCAACGTTCAGGCCGGCAATTTGTCACTGAAGACTTATCAGGCTGTACTGCAAGGCGGCAAGAGCGGACCCGCCATCGTTCCGGGCGATCCAGACCAAAGCGTGTTAGTGACAACCCAGCAGGGTACGACTCATCCCAGCCTGGGAATGCTCAGCCCCGAAGAGCTGGCGGACATCATCGCCTGGATTGAAGCTGGCGCGCCGGAGAAGTGAGCAAGCCCGCTTTGTCAACCAGACCAGGAGGCCACTAGCGACAAATTCTCACATCTGCCAAATAATTTGATCTCGGTCATGATTCGCCACAATCCGAGGGAGGAAGACCATGCAGCGGATCAAACGAGGTTTGCGCTCGTTCTTTGCGCCAGGACGAGGGGCGCCCTGGTGGCGGAAGTTGTTGCCGTTGGGTGCTTTGGCCGTCGTCGGCGTGGTGTTGTTCTCAGGCGGAGCTCAGGTCTGGGAATACACGAACTCACCCCAGTTTTGCGGCACGACGTGTCACACCATGCCGCCGGAATATACTTCGTATCAAGTTTCCCCGCATGCACGCATCTTGTGTGTGGAATGTCACATCGGACGCGATTTTATGGGCGGCGGGTTTGTCCTCCGCAAAGCGGGTGACCTCAAGCACGTCTTAGCGACCATTACCCAGAATTACGAATTTCCGATGCGGGCCGACGACATGCGCCCGGCCCGTGAAACTTGCGAACGCTGCCACTCGCCCGATAAGTTCTCGGACGACAAACTGAAAGAGATCAAACGGTTCGGCGTCGATCCGGACAATACGCCCTCCAGCATCTACCTAACGATGAAGACTGGCGGCGGCAACGAACGGCAAGGCCTGGGCCGCGGGATTCATTGGCACATTCAGAACACGCTCTACTATCTACCCACGGATGAATCCGAGCAACAAATCCCCCTGGTGCGGGTCGTCGAAAACGACGGCGGTCTTACCGACTACATCGACATCGAATCCGGTCTCGACGTGGCCACAGTCGATCCTGGGCAGTTCAAAAAGATGGACTGCATTACCTGTCACAACCGTATTACCCACCTCGTCTTGCCTCCGGAGGATCGCGTCGATCAGTTGCTCTCGCGTCAATTGATCGATCCTGCCATTCCTGAAATCCGCTTGCGCGCAGCAGAAGTACTGAGTGCTGCTTACGCCGATATTCCCGCCGCGCGGAACGGGATCGCGGCGTTGAAGAATTTCTATCAGACGACGTATCCAGATTACTACCACGCGAACACGGCTAAAGTGAATGCGGCGCTCGTGGCGCTGCAAGCGGCTTATGCAGACAGCACGTTCCCGGAGCAGAAATCCGACTGGACCACACATTCCAATAACGTCGGTCATCGCTACACGCCGGGCTGCTTCCGCTGTCATGACGGCAAGCATTTGAATGACCGGCAGGAAGCGATTCGTCTGGAATGCAACCTGTGTCATTCCATTCCGGTGGTCGTCGGCCCCGATAAATTTGTCGCCAATATCGAGATCGCGCGCGGCCCCGAACCTGAATCGCATCAAAGTCCCAACTGGCTGGGGCTGCATCGCAGCGTCTTTGATGAATCCTGCGCGGCCTGCCACACGACGACGAATGCCGGTGGCACGGATAACAGTTCTTTCTGCTCAAACAGCGCGTGCCATGGCAGCGGCTGGCAGTACGCCGGCCTAGATGCGCCTGCTTTGAAGGAAGTATTGCAGAAGCAACTGCCCCCCACCCCGACGCCCGCGCCTACCCAGGCGCCGAGCGCAGGTGCGACTCCAGCACCGATTACGCCCTCCGCCTCTACGACAGATCCCGTGACTTACAACAACACAATCGGCCCTTTGCTCAAAGAGCGCTGTGCTTCCTGCCACGGTTCTGGCGCGCTGGCCGGCTTGAATCTCACCACATACCCGCTGGTCAGGCAAGGCGGCCAGAGTGGACCAGCCATTGTGCCGGGTGATCCGGCCAGCAGTCTACTCATCAAGAAACAGAGCGGCACACCGCCGCACTTTGGCCAGCTCAGCCCGAGTGAACTGCAAGTGGTTACAAAGTGGATCGAAGCTGGAGCACCGGAAAACTAACCCAAGGAGGCATCGCAAACAGCGCCAGCGCCCACCCTCTGGCGCTGTTGCTTTTCGTGTTAAACTTGGCGCAGCAAACTTTGTCAGGAAGGTGCTGCGTATGCTGACCATCTACCATTACCGCACGCAGGAACCCCAGCTGCAAACCCTGTCAACCATCACGGCTGGCTCCTGGGTCAACGCGATCGATCCGTTGCCCGCCGAGATTAATCGGCTCAGTGAAGAACTCGGCATTCCCATCGATTATCTCACCTATCCGCTGGACGTGGACGAACGGGCGCGCACGGAAAAAGACGAGGGCGTGACCCTGATCATCCTGCGCGTGCCGCACTACGAAGGCGACTCTGCCGACATTCCCTACGTGACCCTGCCACTGGGCATCATTCTCACCGAACGGGCCATTGTCACCGTCAGCAAAGTCGAGAACGATATCCTCAATGATTTCGCGCAGGGCCGCGTCAAGGGTTGGTCGACGGCCAAGCGCAATCGCTTCGTATTGCAGATTCTATTAAGCACCGCGCAGCGTTACCTCCATCACCTGAATGCCATTGACAAGGGGATCGATCAACTGGAAGATCGGCTGCAGAAGACGCCTCGCAACCGTGAAGTACTGGAACTGCTGAAGTATCAGAAGAGCCTGGTGTACTTTACCACCGCGCTGCGCTCCAACGAGTTGATGATGGAACGCGTGCAGCGCGGTCTGCCCTTCAAGATGTATCCCGACGATGAAGATTTGCTGGATGACGTGTTGATTGAAATCCGGCAGGCGATTGAAATGACCGGCATCTCCAACAACATTCTCGCACAAACCGTCGATGCTTTCGGCTCGATCATCTCTAACAACTTAAACGTGGTGGTGAAGCTGCTCACGTCCATGACCATCATCCTGACAGTGCCCATGCTGGTCGCCAGCATCTACGGGATGAATGTCGATCTGCCGTTCGACGAACTGCAGCACGCCTTCTGGATCGTCATGGCGATTGCGCTAGGCGCGGCGGGGATTGCTGTCTACATCTTCTGGAAACGGGATTGGTTTTAAGCCTTTGTGCGCTCGCTGGGCAACCACACGACAAACTTCGTTCCCAACCCCACGATGCTTTCCGCGTGGATCGTGCCGCCGTGTGCGGCGACGATCTCTTTGACGATCGCCAGGCCCAGGCCCAGGCTGCCCTCTTTGGATCGTGCTCGCGATTTTTCGACCTGATAGAAGCGTTCGAAGATACGCGACAGATCCTCGGCGGGAATACCGGGGCCGGTATCCGCCACGCTGATCTCCACCCCCCCGATCGCGCGAAGCATGCCGCGCTTCACGGCCGCTGAGCCACTCAGCGATCGCGCCGCCACCACGACCTTGCCGCCGGAGGGCGTATGTTTCAGCGCATTGTCGATCAGATTGCTCAAGATCTGAGCCAGCCGGTCGCCGTCGCCGACCAGGGCCGGCAGATCCGCGGCGATCTCGGTCTGCAGCTCGACACCGCTCGTTTGCGCACGCAGGGCCAGGCGTTCGATCACGCTGTGCAGCACCAGATCGAGTTTTACCGCTTCACGCCGCATGACGATCTGTCCACTTTCGATACGCGCCAGCTCCAGCAGTTCCATCACCAGCCGGTTCATGCGTGTCGCTTCGTCGTGGATGATGGCCGCGCTCTTACGCACCGCTTCCGGCTCGCGGACGGCTCCATCTTGAATGGCCTGCGCAAAACCCTGAATGCTGGTCAGCGGCGTCTTCAGTTCGTGCGTCACGTTCGCCAGAAAATCACGCTGGCTCTGCTGCGTATCGCGCACTTTCTGCGACATCTGGTTGAAGTTGAGGGCTACTTCTTTGAACTCGCTGGGCCCCTCGACCGGCACCGTCTGACTATAATCGCCCGCCGTAATCTTCTGTGCGGCCTGGGCCACATGCTGTAAAGGCCGGGTAACCGATCGGGTGACGAGGGTTGCTAACGCGATCGAGACGGCCGAGGCGATCACCAGGGCGATCCCCAACGGCTGCATCAATTCGCGGAAGATGGGGTCACGCAGCGGGGAAGTGATCTCGTACGAGACGGCGGCCACGACTTCGATCTGATCGCGCCGATTGAGCAGCGGCCCGGTAGAATAGAGCCAATGCTCTCCCTCGGCATCAAACTCGCCGTTGAGGGTGTTGTTGAAACGCACGGGGCGGCCCGCCTTAAAAAGATTATGCCCCGTCAATGTTTCGCCCGTATCGCCTAGGACCTCGCCGCTCTGAACGTTGATCAGCAGGATGCGCGTGTCGGTGCGATTATCGAGATTCGCTAGGCGGCGAATGAGCTGTGCCGGCGGGACATTGTTTTGTAGGGCCGTGTGCGTCAGGCGTTGGATGACGCCGGCCTCCAACGACAAGCGCCCGGTCACCAGGCGTTTCTGCGTAGGCGCCTCGCGCAGCAGGAACAGCAGCGCCACAAAAATGATGGCGACGCAAACCAGGATAACCAGGGCATAACTCAGTAGCAATCGGGTACGGAGTGACATGGTGACAACACCTGCACTCGCCCCGCGCGCCGCCGCTCGCCCCGCGCGCCTCCGCCGCAAAGCGGCGGGTAAGGCGTGCCGTACCCAGGCTCCCCCGGAACCTGGCGGCACGCTGGGCGGCGGACAAGGCGTGAACCACGTGCGGTGCAAGTGTAAGCAATTAACAAATCTTAATGAACGCTGCACACTGAAAAACAACAACCCAGACTATCAGCTAGTATAGAGGCACGCTGTAAAAAGGTTGTAAACAGCGTGTAAATGTTTCGAACCTGGGAGGTGGCGGCAACCATGCCATGGCACTCGCGCACTCTCACCCGGCCTCATTCTCCCACTTCTCCAACAGCGGGGGCAGTTCCGACAAGCTGGCAATTGCCGCATCAGGCACAATGGTCTGCATGTGCGCGGTGTTCGCTTCGCGCTCGGTCTGCATGGTGGCCCACACGGCGCGCAGCCCTGCGTTGTGGGCGCCGAGAATATCGGCACCCAACATGTCGCCGACCATCACGACTTGCTCCGGCGGCAACTGCCAGGCGTCCAGCACCAGCTGGAAGATGTGGGGGTTAGGCTTGCGCACCCCGACGTTGGCCGAGATCACAATCGGGTCCAGCCATGGCCGCAGTTGGGCGTTGTCGATCAGGCGCTCGACGTTGGCCGCATCGCGTGCATTGGAGATCAGTCCGATCCGGTAGCCGCGCACTTTGAGAACATCCAGCGTGCGATACACATCGCCGAACGGCCGCCACAACAACTCACCCTGCGCAAAAGCCGCCGCCAATCCCTTTTTTAACACTTTCTCAGAGACATCGGGGTAACCGAACTCGGCCAGCGTGTAACGCAGGGTATACTCAGCGGTATACTCGATCCAGTCCTGCTGCCCGCGCGTATAGAACTGCGCGACGATCTCCTGATACCGCTGCTCGAATTTTTCAAAGTCAAGGTTGAAGTTATGATCGCGCAGATAGGTGATCAGGTCGGCGGACAGGCTGCGGAAGATATCGCCCCAGTCGCCGCGAAACTCGATGAGGGTGCTGCCTAAATCAAAGGTTACGCCTTTAATCGTCATGCGGGGAATTATAAATGAACAATGAGCAATGAACAATGAGCCACCCCACCCACTGCGCGATGGGCTGTGTGCCAAACGACCCACCACTAACTGCCAACGGCTAACGGCCAACTACCAATCACCTATCAATTGGCCACAACTTGCGCTGCGACTATTGCATCGCGCTCGGATGTGAGTATACTGTGTAGTGGCAGGAGAGAGTCTTCCAAAAAGGAGTTCCTAATGAACAACACCAGTCAGTCCTCACCAACTCCGCCGCCCGTTCCAACTTTCAACCTCGACGAGAAGCGTGGCTCGGTCGTCGTGGGCGGTATTCTCATCGTCATCGGCGCGATCTTTCTCTTCGTCAACGTGTTTCGCATCGACTTCGGTCGCATCTGGCCCATCATCTTCTTCATCATCGGTGCAGGCTTCTATCTACCGGTGCTGTTGATGCCGCGTGATCGCCGCAACCTGTCCAGTTTCCTGATTCCCGGCACCATCCTTTTTGGCTTGGGTACGATCTTCTTCTACAATATCTTCGCCGACAATTGGGGATCATGGGCCTACATCTGGACGCTGATCCCGGCCTCGGTGGGCCTGGGCCTGCTGCTGGCCGCGCGCGTGGGCGATTGGGGCGGCGATACCATGAAGGTGGGCTTCTGGATGTTTGTGACCAGCACCGGGGTGTGCCTGGTCTTGGCTTCATTCTTCGATGGCGGCAATGCGGGCGCCGTCGGCGCGATCCTGCTCATCGTGTTAGGCGTGTTCTTGTTGATTCAATCGATCCGCCGTTAACTCGATCCGGTATGTCGACGTCCACACCCCAGCGGCCTCACTATACTGCGCCATCCACGTTCAGCCAGTTTCTGGCGCTGCACTTCACCGTGCTGGCCTTTGCCGGAGTCACGTTGTTTACGCAGCGCCAGATGTGGCAGACCAGCGCTTGGTTCTGGTATGCGCTGGGAGCGCTGGCATTTGATCTAATCGCCGATCGCTTTTCGCGCATCGAGGTTCCCTCAGTCAGAGCCACCATCGTTGTTCAGATCGGCCTGACGATTATCCTGCTGATCCTGCTGTTCCTCAGCGACTTCTTCTTCCTCACGGCCATGTTGTCATTTCTGATCGTGAGCGCAGTACAAAGCTGCCTGCCGCGACGCCAAGCTTACTTCGCCCATGCGCTGCTGATGGGCGTGTTGTGGCTGACTTATATCCTCTACACTGACTTCAATGCATCTGTTCAGATTTTATTGGGCTTAGGCGCCGGCTTCATCTTCATGATTGTCTTCACCCAGTTGGCCACCAGCGAACAACAGGCGCGCCGGGACCTGGAAAAAGCCAATGCCCTGTTGGCTGAGTACGCCGCACAGGTGGAACAACTGGCGACGATGCGCGAGCGCAATCGCCTGGCCCGTGAGGTGCATGATACGCTGGGACACTACCTCACGGTCATCAATGTCCAGCTGGAAGTCGTCACCAAGTTGATCGATGCGAATCCCGTGCGCGCCAAGGAAGCGGCGGTCAAAGCCAAACAACTTGCGTCGGAAGGCCTGGGGGAAGTCCGCCGCTCGGTATCGGCGCTACGGCCCTCGCCGCTGGAAGACAAGCCGCTGCCCGAAGCCATTCGCGGCCTCATCGAAACCAGTCGCGATGCGGGATTGATGGTGACCTTTGAACAGACAGGCACGGCGCGGGTTTTGTCGTCTGAAATGGAAACCGTGCTGTATCGCGCCGTGCAGGAATTGTTGACCAACATCCGCAAGCACGCGCATGCCAGCGCAGCCAATGTCCACCTGACGTATGCCACAGACACGGTCAGCCTGCGCGTGCGTGATAACGGTGTGGGTCGCAAAAACGACGCAGATAGCGTGGGACTTAGTGCGCTGCGTGAACGGGCGGCGGCGCTAAACGGCACGGTACTGGCCGAGAATCATCTGGAAGGCGGCTTTGTGCTGGAAGTGATCATCCCCGTGGAGCGAGCGGCCTGAGATGGAAACGATCAAAGTTCTCATCGCCGATGATCAACGCCTGATGCGTGAAGGCTTAGCAACACTCCTGGCCTTGGCTGACGACATCGAGATCGTGGCGCAAGCCGGCGATGGCGCCGAAGCCATCGAGTTGGCGCGAGCCTACCAGCCCGCCGTAATCTTGATGGACATCCAGATGCCGCACATCAACGGCGTCGAAGCAACCAAGACCATTCGTTCGATCCTGCCGCAAACGCAGATCATCATCCTCACCACGTTCGACGACGACGAATATCTGCTGTCAGGGTTGCGGGCAGGCGCGTGCGGTTATCTGCTCAAGGACATGCCTTCGGAACAGCTGGCCGATGCAATCCGATCGGCGGCAAAGGGGCAGAGTCCCATCGGGCCGGAGATGGCGCGCAAGCTGGTCAACCTGGTCACTCAGAATCCGAGTACTTCGTCACCCCCGCCGGCTGCGAGTGACCTATCGGAACGCGAGATCGAAGTGTTGCGGCTGATCGCCGGCGGCCTGAGCAACAAAGAGATCGCCGAGAAGTTATTCATCGCTGAAGGCACCGCCAAGAATCACGTTAGCAACATTCTGAGCAAGCTGGAAGCGCGCGATCGCGCGCAGGCAGTGGGCAAAGCAAAAGAATTGGGGCTGGTGTGAGCGCCTATGCGACGCCCGGCGGCCCGTCCAGGCTCCGCCGAGCCTGGGACGCGGGCAGGCTGTATATTCCTGCGCAAGCTTAAAGCGCCAGCAGCGCTGCGAGGAAAAGACAAACCTCGCAGCGGGTTAGGCATACCCTCACAATATGCCTCGTAATAGGCCGACCGGCACATCACACGCCGGTCGGTTTTTGCTATTCTATACGCAGTTCAAATCAAAAACCTGGTGAGGGTTGAACTCGCAGATCGACAAACAACGCGAACCCCTCGCAAGGTTCTATCCCAGCAATTCTCAATTTGACCTACTGTGCTCGCGATGGATGGTCACATCCATCGCCGCCAACTACCGGATGTGACCATCCGGCGTGAGCATTCAACCACAATGAGAATTGCTGATTCTATCCGTCTGGAGGCAACATCATGTCAACATCAACGAACGTCACACCTTCATCAGAGCGCCGCGAAGCCGTCATCGGCGGCACCTTGCTGGTCGCCATCGGGCTGCTGGTCCTGCTGGTGCAAAACATCAAAACCGAATCGCTGGGCTTGTTGTTTCTGCCGGCGCTGGGCGGTCTCTTCCTGGTCGCGGGCATCCTGGGAAGGCAAGTGGGTTTCATCATTCCCGGCGGGATTTTGACCGGCATCGGCATGGGCGTCGTGCTGACGCAGAACCCAGCGCTTGCGGTCACCGACA
>JAUQXC010000723.1 GCA_030834825.1 Thermoflexales bacterium | reverse complement strand
TCACCTTCACCGTCACGTCAAAGCGCGTATCGACGCCCGCCAACTTCAGCGGCGCAGCCAGATTCTCGGCGTCTGTCTGGCGGCCAAAGTACTCGCCTGCCGGTTTATCATTCACCGTGATCGTGCCGGTGCCGCCGGTGTGTAGGCGCACCCGGGCTGTCGCGGTCTTGCGTCGTCCGATGCCTTCGTAATATTGTCCTGCCATCTTCATTCTCCTGTCCCATCCCAAGATGGGGATTGCCTCAGAGTTCCAACTTCTTCGGCTTCTGCGCGGTGTGCGGATGCTCATCGCCCGCGTACACGTGCAGCTTCTTGAACATCTGGCGGCCCAGGCGATTATGCGGCAGCATGCCCTTGATCGCCAGTTCCACGGCGCGCGTCGGGTGCTTCGCCATCAAGCCGCGCAGGTTCGTTTCCTTCAGCCCGCCCGCGTAACCCGTGAAGTTGTAATACATCTTCGCCGCTTCGCGGTTGCCCGTCACAGCGATCTTGTCCGCATTCAAGATGATGACGAAATCGCCATTATCCATCCACGGCGTAAAGCTCGGCTTGTGCTTGCCACGCAGCACGGCGGCCACCTGCGACGACAGCCGGCCCAGATTCTTCCCGGCCGCATCCACCACGTACCACTCGCGTGTGATGTCGTTTTCTTTCAAGCTGTATGTTTTCACGCTTCTGCTCCTGGAGGTTGGCTGCTTGAGGCTAGAGAGTGGAGTGCGCACTGCAACCCGAAGCACACACTCCAACGTCCATCCGTCAAACTCCATCCTCATAAATCAATAATTCACTTGAGTCAGACACAAGCCCTGGGGCGCAACCGCCGGCCCGGCCCGGTGAGGATCGGCCGCTTGCAAAATCGCAACGAAATCCGCCTCTGTCCGTTCACCGCGCCCGATCGGGATCAATGTCCCGACGATCCGGCGCACCATCCGATACAGAAAGCCGTTGGCCTCCAACTCGATCGCGATCAACGACCCCTCCGCGTTCACTTCGGCGCGGTACAGCGATCGGGTGGTGGACTCCCCCACGGTCGGTTGGCCGAAAGCCGCAAAGTCGTGGGTGCCGATCAGGTGGGCCACGGCCCGCCGCAGCGCCTCAACATCCAGCTCTTGCGGGACGTGCAGGGCATAGCGCGTGAGCAACGGATTTCGCACACGCGTGTGGCTGAGGCGGTAACGGTAGGTCCGACTCACCGCATCGTACCGCGGATGAAAAGTGTCTGTCGCTTGTTCAAGTTCGAGTACTGCAATGTCTGCGGGCAATGTTGCATTCAGCGCCCGTTGCAAATCAGCGACACCATGCCGCCAGTTGACGTCGAAGGCAATCACCTGTCCGCTGGCGTGGACTCCGGCATCCGTCCGTCCAGCGCCCAGCACCCCGCCCGCTTGGCCGATCTTGCGCAGCGCGCCTTCCAGCGTGCCTTGAATCGACGGCTCTCGCTCGGGGGCTTGCCGCTGGAAGCCGTGATATGCAGTGCCATCATAGGCGATCACGGCTTTGAGGCGCATGAGACAATCCCCGTCGCTTGGTGGGATGAAACACGAAGTCCCATCTTTTCGGGAATCCCAGCCCGTGAAGGGCTGGACGGTTACTCCTCGTCCACCAACTCGATCTGCACCATTTCGGCGGCATCACCCTTGCGCATGCCCAACTTGTAGGTGCGCGTATAACCGCCGTTGCGCGTGGCAAACTTCGGCGCGATCTCGTCGAACAGTTTCTTGACGATTTCATTGCCATAGATCACCGTCGCCGCCTGCCGTCGCGCATTCACGACCTTGATGGGATCACCTGCGGCCAGGCTGCGCTTCGCCTTGGTGATCATCTTCTCGGCCTCATTGCGGATGGAAGCAGCCTTCGCCTCGGTCGTCTGGATCGCGCCGTGGCGGAATAGCTCCGTCAACAACCCGCGCCGCAACGCCGCGCGCTGGGGTGTATTTCGATTCAGTTGCTTGCCTGCTACACGATGTCGCATGTCTCAAACATCCTTCTTTCGAGGGCTATTCTTCGCCCTCGTCTTCTTCATCTTCCTCGGGCAGGTTCGATTCCGGCAGATCGCCAGGCTTCAATAAGCCCTTCGACAGCAGCTTCTCGCGCAGTTCGGTCAGCGACTTCGCGCCGAAGTTGCGGATGGTCAGCATGGCCTCATCGCCGCGCCCCAGCATCTCCAGCACTTCGCCCACGTTGGTGATGCCGGTGCGCTTAAGCGAGTTGAACACGCGCACCGAGAGGTCCAGCTGCTCGATCGGGGTTTCGTAGATCTCTTGCGGGATCGCCGACGACGTCTGCGTGATCTCTTCCATGCGCACTTCTTCGGTCACGCCCGCCACCAGCGAGAAGTGTTGCACCAGGATGCGCGCCGATTGGCTCAACGCCTCTTGTGGGCGCATCGTGCCATCGGTCCACACCTCGATGATCAACTTGTCGTAGTTGGTCATCTGTCCCACGCGTGCGCGCTCGACGTCGTAATTCACGCGCTTGACCGGGCTGTAAATCGCATCGACGGGCAGCTCACCGATCGGTAGCCGGCCACGTTCTTCGGCGGGACTATAGCCGCGGCCCGGCTCGACCGTCATTTCCATCTCCAGCCGTGCTTTGTCGCTATCCACGGTGAAGAGATACAAATCGGGATTGATAATCTCCACTTCCGGCGGACACTGCACGTCGCCCGCCGTCACGGTGCCCTCGCCGCGCACTTCCAGGCGCAGGCGCACCGGTTCCTCGCCATGCAGCTTGACCCGCAGCTGCTTGACCTGCAAAATCACCATCGTCATGTCTTCGCGGACGTGCGGAATGTCCGAGAACTCATGATGAACGTCACTCACGCGAATAGAAGTAACCGCTGCACCGGGCAAGCTGCTCAGCAGTACACGCCGCAGGGCGTTGCCCAACGTCACACCATAACCGCGTTCCAACGGGCCGATGATATATCGGCCGTAATTTTTCGATGTCGCATCAGTCTCGATTTTGGGCAAGACCATGCTTAAGCTAGACAATGGAATCCTCCTGGTGCGATCGAACCATCTGGCCAACCGCTCGACCGCGTTGAGAGTTTGGAGATTGGAAATGGGAGGCTGGCCTCAATTTCGCCGTCCAACTTCTAACTTCCAATCTCCAACATCCACATTAGCGCGAGTAGTACTCGACGATCAGCTGCTCGTTCAACGAGAGATCAATCTCTTCGCGTGACGGGCGGTTGATCACCTTGCCGCTCAACTGCGATGCGTCAAAGCTCAACCACTTGGGCGGAACGTATTCCGCCACTTCCTTCTGCACACTCTTGAAGTACGGCAACTTCAAGCTGACGGCGTGGACCGAGATCGCATCGCTCGCCTTGCACAGGTACGACGGCGCCTTGGTGCGGCGGCCATTCACGTCGATGTGACCGTGCGCCACCAACTGCCGCGCCTGCGCGCGTGAAGTCGCCAGACCCAGCCGGTACACCACGTTATCCAACCGGCTCTCCAACAGCGTCAACAGCATCGCGCCGGTGACGCCCTTGCTCTTCAACGCCAGGGTAAAGTAGCGCCGGAATTGGGCTTCCAGTACACCGTAAACGCGGCGCGCCTTCTGCTTCTCACGCAACTGATTCAAATAGTCTGTGGACCGCCCGCGCTTGAATTGACTGGTCTTTCCGTGCTGACCAGGGGCGTAGCCGCGCCGTTCGATGGCGCACTTGGGTGACAAGCACCGTGCACCTTTCAAGAACAGCTTCTCGCCCTCGCGGCGGCACAGTTTACACACAGGTCCGATTGTCCTTGCCATGCTTCTTCCTGCACCTTTCTAAAAATAGAGTAGATGAAAGCAGTAGACAAGTAAGCACTTGTCTACGTGTTTCCTGCTTACCGGTTTCTGCTACACACGACGCTTCTTCGGCGGCCGACAGCCGTTATGCGGAATCGGCGTCACGTCCGTAATCGAGCGCACGCGCAGCCCGCTGGCCTGCAACGCACGAATGGCCGCTTCGCGACCGGGGCCAGGCCCCTTCACGAATACGTCCACTTCCATCACGCCCATATCTGAGGCAATCTTGGCGGCATTTTGCCCGGCCAGACGCGCCGCATACGGCGTCGACTTGCGGCTGCCCTTGAACCCGGCCTGGCCCGCGCTGCCCCACGCCACGGCATTGCCGTTCGCGTCGGTGATGGTCACGATCGTGTTGTTGAAGCTCGAATGAATGTGGGCCTGACCGTGCGCGGCGACGCGCTTGGTCTTCTTGGGGCCCGTGGTGCGCTTGACTCGTTGAGTGCGACCCATAGTGCTTCCTTCTCCGTCCCACCAAAAGATGGGGACTGTTTTGTAACTCTGAGTAAGACCCAGCGGGTTTGACACCACCCGCCGGGTCTCGCCATATCCCGATGGTTACTGCTACTTCTTCTTCGCGCCACGGCGGCGGCCGCGTCCCGGTACCGTCTTCTTGATACCTTTGCGGGTGCGCGCATTCGTGCGCGAGCGCTGTCCGCGCGTCGGCAGGCTGCGGCGATGACGCAGGCCGCGATACGCACCGATTTCCGTTAGGCGCTTAATGTTCAACGACACTTCGCGGCGCAGATCGCCTTCCACCGCGTGCTGCTTTTCAACCATTTCACGCAGCACATTCACTTCGGCCTCGGTTAGATCTTTGATGCGCGTGTCGGGACTGACACGAGCCTGCGCCAGAATCTTCTGGCTGGTCGGCAGACCGATGCCGTAAATATACGTCAAACCGACTTCCACCCGCTTGTTACGGGGCAGGTCAACACCTGCAATACGTGCCATAATTTCCCTCCACTAACCCTGCACTTGCTTGTGCTTGGGGTTTTCGCAGATCACACGCACCTTGCCCTTGCGCCGGATAATCTTGCACTTGGGGCAAATGCGCCGCACAGATGGTGATACTTTCATCTCGACCACTCCTGTCTCTATCGCTCACGCCATCGGATTCGCACCCGACCCGAGCATCCTATTTTACCCGATCGCGGCCCGGACGTCAGCCGTCACTTTCTCGATCGGCTGTTGGCCGTCAATGCGGGCTAATCTGCCCTGCCGGTCAAAATACTCAATCAGCGGCGCAGTTTGCGCGGCATACACTTCAATGCGCTTCCGCTGCGTTTCCAGATTGTCGTCCGGGCGCTGATACAACTCGCCGCCACACACATCGCACACACCGGTCACTTGGGGCGGCTTACTGTTCAAGTTGTACACGGCGCCGCACTTCTTGCACGTCCAGCGATTACCCAAACGATCGAGCAGCACACTGTCCGGCGCATGGATGAACAGGACCTTCTCAATCCGCCCGCCGCGCTCGCTCAACAATTGATCCAGCGCCTCGGCTTGCGCCACGGTGCGCGGGAATCCGTCGAACAGCACGCCGTTCTGCGTATCGGCTTCCTCCAGGCGCGCCCGCACCATTCCGATCGTCACTTCATCCGGCACCAGCGCCCCGCGATCCATGTAGCTCTTCGCCAGCTGGCCCAGTTCCGTTTCGCGCTTCAAGTTATCGCGGAATAAATCACCGGTGGCGATGTGCGCGATTTGCAACTCATCCTTCACGCGCTCGGCTTGCGTCCCTTTACCAACTCCCGGCGGCCCAAACAACACCAGATACTTTGCCATGCTGTGCCTCCCCCTCTCTCTTTTAATGAAGGAGAGGGTTGGGGTAAGGGTGCTACTTGAGAAAACCTTCGTAATGGCGCATGGTCAACTGCGCTTCCAACTGCCGGATGGTATCCAGCACCACACCCACCACGATCAGCATACCGGTGCTCAGAATCGACATATTCACCGCATTGGGAATAAGTTCCAGCGCCGTCAGGAAGAACGGCAGCACCGCGATGCCGCCCAGGAACAGCGCGCCCACCAGCGTGATGCGGCGCGAGACGGCCATAATGTACTCCTGCGTGCGCTGGCCGGGACGAATACCCGGAATGAAACCGCCCTGCTTTTGTAGGGTATCCGCCATATTCTGCTGTTGCATCAACACGTCCGTATAGAAGAACGTGAAACCGACCACCAGCAGGAACATCATCAACCAGTACATCCACGACAATGAATGGCGCCCACCACTAAAGGCGGACGCGAGCTGCGCAAAGAAACTGTTGGGATCAGAACCTGCCAGAACCTGGAAGATGATGGCCGGCAGCACCAACAGTGACTGCGCGAAGATCAACGGGATCATGCCCGACATGTTCACCTTCAACGGGATGAAGGTGGAGCCGCCGCCAAACACCCGCCGCCCACGCACCCGTTTACCATATTGAACCGGAATCCGCCGTTCACCTTCCTGGACATAGACAATCACCAACACCGTCAGCACAATGACGATGAGGAAGGCCGCCAGTGCGATGGGCGCCCTGGCCTCATCTGCCAGGAGCTGCTGCAAGTTGCTGGGAATGCGGGACACGATACCGCCGAAGATAATGATCGAGATACCCTGGCCGATCCCTTGTTCGGTAATCAACTGGCCCAGCCAAATGGCAAAGAACGTGCCTGCCGTCATCGTCGCCAAAACCGCCGCGGTGGCCAGCGGATCAGAGCCAAACCCCGGAATGATGTCGCCTTGCCCGCTGCTGCTGAAAATGCGGATCTGGCCGACGGCCGACAACAGCGCCATCGGAATGGCGAAGATGAACGTATAAGTCTCTAGCTTCTTGCGGCCCGCCGTGCCTTCCTCACGCAGCATGCGCTCCAGGGAGGGAATCACGCCAGCCAGCAGCTGAATGATAATCTGCGCCGTGATGTATGGATAGACGCCCATCGCCAACACGGAGAAGTTCGACAACGCACCGCCCGATAACAGGTTCAGAATGTTCGCCAGCGCGTTCGCCGCACCCTCTCCAGCCAGCAACCGCTTCAGGACTTCCCGATCCACACCCGGCACCGGCACGTTCGTCGCCAACTGATAGAGCACCAGCACGACTACGGTGAAGAGAATCCTCTTCCGCAGATCAGGCAGTGCTAAAGCATTCTTGAAGACTTGTAACACGTCAGGTCTCCTGACTTCGCGTTACGCTGCACGCGAATTTCTCGGACTCACCGGGAGGCGAAGCCCCGCTGGCTGATCACCGCCAGCCGGCCGGCTCGCTTCCGAAATATTCAGCTCATTCGAGCGGCAGCAATTCGATCGAGCCGCCCGCCTTCTCAATCTTCTCGCGCGCCGTATCAGACACACGATGGGCCCTCACCGTCAGTGCTTTGTCGATCTCGCCACGGCCCAGAACGACCACCGGCTCACGCACGGAATGCACCAGGCCGGCTTCCACCAGCGTCATGGGATTCACTTCTTTGCCGGCCTCAAATTCCTGAGCCAGATTGTCCACGTTCACTGGCGCGTAATAGATCTTGTTGCGCGAGCTGAAGCCGACGCCGCGCGCGAATGGCAGCTTGCGCACCGTCGGCAGGTTACCACCCTCGTGATAAGGCGCTTTCGTCCCGCCCGATCGAGCGTGCTGGCCCTTCTTGCCGCGTCCAGCGTAAGTCCCCTGCCCGGAACCCAGACCGCGGCCCACGCGCTTCTTCGACTTGCGCGCACCTTCTGCGGGTTGCAAATCGTGCAGTTTCATTTCACTTCCTCAACTTCCACCAGATGCGCCACCTTGGCGACCATGCCCCGCGCCACCGGCCCATCCACATGCTCCACGGTCTGATGCATGTGCCGCAGGCCCAACGCGCGAACGGTGCGCTTCTGCCGTTCATTAAACTTAGTCGGACTTTTAACCAGGGTCACGCGCAGGCGCGGACCGTTGATCCCATCCATAGCTGGGACTTCGTGTTCCGTTTCAGGCTTGTTGCTGGACACGTTGACGCCTCCACACGGGTTGCACTTCTTCCAAACTCTTACCGCGAATCATCGCCAGCGTCTCCGGATTCTTCATCGACTCCAGACCCATCAGCGTGGCGCGGATCATGTTGAGCTGATTGCTGCTGCCCAGCGACTTGGTCAGGATGTCGCGCACTCCGGCTGCTTCCAGCACGGCGCGCACACCACCACCGGCAATCACGCCAGTACCGGGCGACGCGGGCTTTAACAGAATGCGCGAGCCACAGTACTTGACGGTAATCTCGTGCGGGATCGTCGTACCCGACAGGATCACGGGATGCATGGCGCGGCGTGCGCGCTCGGTCGCCTTGCGAATCGCTTCGGGCACACCGCGGCTCTTGCCGATGCCCACGCCTACGTTGCCCCGATTGTCCCCGGCGACAACCACGACGCGGAACGCGAAGCGGCGGCCACCCTTGATCACCTTGGCGACGCGGGCAATGCTGACGACGCGCTCGTCGAGCTCTTCCCGCGGCTCGAGGTCGTTACGCCGGTCTGAGCGCTGCTTAGGCCCTGACTCAGATCGCTTGCCACCCTGTTGAGGTTGAGATCGCTGCTGCTTTGCCATGTGCCTCTCCTAGAACTCCAGCCCGTTTTCGCGGCTGGCATCCGCCAGTGCCTTGATCTGACCCTGATACTTGTACCCGCCGCGATCGAACACCACCTGCTTGATACCGGCAGCCTTGGCGCGCTCGGCCAGAACCTGGCCGACCAGCTTGGCCCGCTCGACGCCCTTTTTGCCTGTGGCTTGATCCGTCACAGCGTGATCCACCGTCGAGGCCGAAACCAGGGTATGCCCCTTGGAATCGTCAATGATCTGGGCGTAGATATTCTCCAGGCTGCGGAAGACATTCAACCGCGGCCGTTCGGGTGTGCCAATAACTTTGCCGCGCACACGGTGATGACGATGTTGTCGTGCTTGATTGCGTGATTGTGCCATAACTTATAACCTCTACAGACGAGCGAGACAACCTCGCTCGTGCAATTACCCGCCGACCTTGCCGGCCTTGCCCGCCTTGCGGCGCACGACCTCGTTATCGTACCGAATGCCCTTGCCCTTGTACGGTTCAGGCGGACGCAGCGCGCGAATCTCGGCCGAAATCTCACCGACCTTCTCTTTGTCAATGCCTTCGACAGAGATGGTCTTGGCCTTGGGATCGGCGCCGATCGCGATGCCGTCGGGCGGCACGATCATGATCGGGTGGGAGTAACCCAGATGCAGCATCAGGTTCTTACCCGTCATTTCCGCACGATAACCCACACCTTCCACGACCATCGTCTTCTTGAACCCGTGGGTCACACCGACCACCATGTTGTTGAGCAAGGCGCGGGTCAGGCCGTGCAACGCGCGCGTTGCGCGCTGATCATCCGGGCGGGTCACTTTGAGCTCCGTACCTTCCTGAGCCACGGTAATGGACTCCACAAAGGTGCGCTTCAATTCGCCCTTGGGACCCTTCACGGTCACTTCGGAACCATTGATTTTGATTTGTACCCCGGCCGGAATCGGGACCGGTTTTTTTCCAATACGCGACATTACATCCTCCGAAACACGGAACTCTAGCGGCCTACCAGACGTGGCACAACACTTCGCCGCCCACGCCCAGGCGCTTGGCCTGCTGGCCGGTGATAACGCCCTTCGGCGTCGACAAGATCGAGATACCCATGCCTGACAGCACGCGCGGCACATCCACCTTGGAGGTGTAAACCCGACAGCCGGGCTTGCTAATGCGCTTGATGCCGGTGATGGCCGGTAACCGGTGGCGCCGATCGCCCACGTACTTGAGCCACATGCGTAGTGTCGCATGCGCGCGGCCTTCTTCTTGGGTTACTTCAAAATCCTGAATGTAGCCTTCGTCTTTCAGGATATTAGCAATAGCGACCTTCAAGCGGCTACTGGGCATGATCACCACGCTGTGGCCAATCATGGAGGCATTGCGCACACGGGTCAGCATATCGCCGATCGGATCTGAAATGCTCATTCGTCACACTCCTCTACATCACAATTACGAAACACGAAGTCCCATCTTTTTGGGAGCCCCCAGCTTGTAGTGGGGCGAAACAGTCCCTATCCGTTGGCGGGACCGAACAGTTGAGGCACGCGAGATGAGACGGTGGGTGCCTACCAGCTCGACTTGACCACGCCGGGCAGTTCGCCCCGCAGTGCAGCTTCGCGGAAGCAAATACGGCACATGTCAAAGCGGCGCATGTAGCCGCGTGGGCGGCCACAAATACGGCAACGCTGGCGCACCCGCACGTTGTACTTCCGGTGCATCTCGCGATGGATGATGGACGTCTTCGCCATATCTTAGTCTCTCCTGAACGGCATGCCGAGCAGTTCCAGCAGGCGGTGGCCTTCGGCATCGTTTTGAGCTGTCGTCACAATCGTAATCTCCATGCCGCGCAGCATGTCGATCTTGTCGTATTGAATTTCCGGGAACACCAGCTGCTCGCGCAGGCCCAGCGTGAAGTTGCCGCGGCCGTCAAAACCCTTGCTGGGAATTCCGCGGAAGTCGCGGATCCGCGGCAGCGCCACATTGCACAAGCGATCGAGAAAGGCCCACATGCGCGCGCCGCGCAGGGTCACCTTCACGCCAATCTGGCGGCCTTCACGCAGCTTGAAATTGGCGATTGACTTGCGGGCTTTGGTCAACACCGGCTTCTGGCCCGTGATCAGCTGCAGGTCGGCCACCGCCCCGTCGAGCACCTTCTGGTTATCGAGCGCGTCACCCGCGCCGATATTGAGCACGATCTTCTGGACGCGCGGCGCTCGCAAGACGGTGCTGTAGCTGAACTCTTTCATCAAGGCCGGCACGACTTCGGTTTTATATCGCTGCTGAATATTAGGCATCCCACTACTCCATGTTGATTCGCAGGTCTTCATCCCTGTGGCCCGAACCGCGCACGGTCCCGGTCACGAACTGGATGCACATCTGCGGAGGCAGGCGGCTACTTGATGTCTTCGCCGCAACTCTTGCACACACGCACTTTTTCATCACCGTCTACGCGGAACCCCACGCGCACCGCTTCGTCGCACTTGGGGCAGACCAGCATCACGTTCGACAGATCGATCGGTGCTTCAAATTCGATAATACCCACCTGCGTGCGGGCCGCCCGACCCTGCATGGGCTTCTGGTGCTTCTTCACCATATTTATCTTGGCGACCACCACGCGTCCTGTTTTGGTATCAATCCGCTGAACGATGCCACGGGCTTTATCACGTTCTGCTGCAGACCTGCGATATTCCCCCGCAATGACTTGGACGGTGTCGCCTTTGACAATCTTGCTCGCCATGATCACTACTCCTTACAATGTCTCGGGAGCCAGCGAGACAATTTTCATAAAACCCTTGTCGCGCAGCTCGCGCGCGACGGGACCGAAGATGCGCGTGCCCTTGGGATTCAACGTATCCGCATCGATGATCACGGCGGCGTTGTCATCAAAGCGAATGTGGCTGCCATCCGCCCGTTTGTATTCCTTAGCGGTGCGCACAATCACCGCTTTCACCACATCGCCCTTCTTCACGCTGCTATTGGGCGCGGCCTTCTTCACCGTCGCCACAATGATGTCGCCCACGTAGCCGTAGCGCCGCGTCGAGCCGCCCATGACGTGCATGCACAAAATTTCCTTCGCGCCGGTGTTGTCGGCGACGATCAGACGAGTCTCATGCTGAATCATGTTACGCCTCCGCCTGCTGCAGCACTTTCTCGACGGCCCAGCGCTTCTCACGACTCATGGGCTGGCTTTCCACAATCTGCACCAGGTCACCCATCTTCGCCGCGTCATTCGGGTTGTGAGCTTTGTACTTGGTCGTCTGGCGGATGACCTTGTTGTACAACGGATGGCGGTGCAGGTTCTCCACGGACACCACCACGGTCTTCTGCATTTTGTCGCTGGTCACGCGACCGACGAGGCGCTTGCGCTGTTCCCTCATTTCGCTTCTCCTTGCCGCTGTCCGGCCGCCAGCGCGGCGATTTCGCGCTCGCGCAGAATGGTTTTCATGCGGGCGATATCGCGGCGTACCGCCGTGAGCCGGTTGTTGTCGACCAGCTGGCCGGCTTCCCACTGGAACCGTAAATTGAATAATTCCTTGTAACGCTCGTCGAGCTTGTGTTCGAGCTCTTTCACATCCAGCGCACGGACATCCTTGATCTTCATGCTTAGCCCTCCGTGCTCGCCGTGGCGGTCAGATCGCGCCGGCCGATGATCTGCGTCTTGATGGGCAGCTTATAGGCTGCCAGACGCAGCGCTTCACGCGCCTGATCCTCTTCCAAACCGCCGATCTCCAAAATGATGCGGCCTGGCTTGATGACGGCCACGTAGTGATCGACTGCGCCCTTGCCTTTACCCATGCGGGTTTCGGCGGCTTTCTTGGTCACCGGTTTGTCGGGAAAGACGCGCACCCACATCTTGCCCTTGCGCTTCACAAAGCGGACAATGGTGCGGCGGGCGGCTTCGATCTGGCGCTGAGTCATCCAGCACGGCTCCAACGCCTGCAAGCCCAGGTCACCGAATGAAATCTCGACGCCGCGCAATTCCTTGCCCGACATGCGACCACGCTGTTGTTTGCGCCACTTCACGCGCTTTGGCATCAACATAGCTTCACACTCCCACTCAATCACTATCGCTCTGCCAGCTGCAGCCTCGCAGCTGGTCCGCCCGGAGGCGGGCTAGAGCGTGAAAAATTATGCGCTGGGCGCAGCCGCCGGTTGCGCCGCAGGTTCCGTCTTCGCCTCGGGCAGAATCTCGCCCTTGTAAATCCACACCTTGACGCCGATACGGCCATAGGTGGTCAACGCTTCGGCCTTCGCAAAATCGATGTCGGCGCGAAGCGTGCTGCGCGGCACCCGGCCTTCCATCACGGTCTCGCGGCGCGCCATTTCCGAACCGGCCAGACGACCGGCCGCCGTAATCTTCACGCCTTCGGCGCCCATCCGCATAGCCTGTTGCACCGCGCGCTTCATGGCCCGGCTGTGGCTGATGCGGCGCTCGATCTGCCCGGTGATGTTCTCGGCGACGAGCTGTGCTTCCAGATCGGGCTTCTCGATCTCGCTGATTTCCAGCTTCACCTTCTTGCCCGTCTGCTTCTCGATCGCCTCGCGCAGTTCCTTCACCGCCGCGCCCTTGCGGCCGATGATGATGCCTGGCTTGGCCGTGAAGATGGTGACGATCACCTGATTGGGAAAGCGCTCAATGCCAATTTTGGACACGCCCGCCTGGCCGACTTTGCTGCGGATGAAGTAACGCAGCTCAAAGTCCTCGGCCAGCTGCTGGCTGTACTGCTTGCCCTTCTTGGCATACCAGCGTGACTTCCAATCGTAGATGACGCCTAAACGAAAACCATAAGGATTAATCTTGCGACCCAAGTTGGCCCCCTATCTAAGCCTGCCGGCCTTGATCCTAAATCTTCTCCGTCAAGATGACGGTAATGTGCGACGTCTTGCGCGTAATCGGCTTGAAGCGCCCGCGCGCTCCAAAGCGTCGCCACTGGCGGCGCGGACCTTCGTCAGCCCGGATTTCCGTCACATACAAATCGTCGCGCGACAGGCCCAGGTTCTCTTCCGCATTCGCTACGGCCGAAGCGATGGTCTTACGCACCACTTCCGCCGGCTTATTCGGCAGGAACTTCAGCACGGCAATGGCCTGATCGGCCTGCAAGCCGCGCACCTGATCCAGCACCAGGCGGGTCTTACGTGGCGAAACGGCAGCAAAGCGCAGCACGGCGCGTGATTGATTAGCAGCCATGGCTCACCCCTTACTTCCCTTCGGCCTTCGTCGCCGCAGCTTCGGCCTTCTCCCGAGTGGAGTGACCGCGATACGTCCGCGTTGGCGCGAACTCGCCCAGTTTGTGGCCCACCATGTTCTCGGTGATGTAAATCGGAACGTGGCGACGGCCATCATGCACCGCAATCGTGTGGCCCACCATCTGCGGGAAGATGGTAGAGGCGCGCGACCAAGTGCGGATGACTTTCTTGTCACCCTGCTGGTTCATCGTTTCGACTTTCTTCAACAGCTTGGGCGCGACGAACGGCCCTTTCTTCAACGATCGTGACATCTCAACCTCCGCGTTTAGCGTCGCTTCTTACCACGGCGCCGGACGATCAATGGATCACTCACTTTGTTACGGCGGGTCTTGTAACCCAGTGTCGGCTTGCCCCACGGGCTCTTGGGGCCCGGCATACCAATTGGGGAGCGGCCTTCGCCACCACCATGCGGGTGATCGCGGGGGCTCATCGCCGAGCCGCGCACCGTCGGGCGGATGCCCTTCAAGCGCTTGCGCCCGGCCTTGCCCAGCTTCACATTCGCATGATCGATGTTGCTCACCTGGCCCACGACCGCGTAGCAGGTCTGGCGTACCTTACGCATCTCACCGGAGGGGAGACGCAAGGTGGCGTATTCGCCTTCTTTCGCCAGCAGCTGCGCCGAGGTGCCGGCCGAGCGCACCAGCTGCGCGCCCTTGCCCGGCTGCAGTTCGACGTTGTGGACCGTCGTACCCAGCGGCATATTCGCTAGGGGCAGGCAGTTGCCCGGTCGGACTTCGGCGGCGGGACCGCTGAGGACAGTATCGCCCACCTTCAGTTCCACCGGCGCAACGATGTAGCGCTTCTCGCCGTCGGCGTAGAACAGCAAGGCAATGCGCGCCGTGCGATTGGGATCGTATTCGATCGTCGCAACCTTGGCGGGAATGTTGTGCTTATCGCGTTTGAAATCGACGAGACGATAGGCCTGCTTCACGCCGCCGCCGCGATGTCGCACTGTGATCTTGCCATACGAGTTGCGGCCTGCTCGCTTGCGCTTGTCCTTCAGTAGCGAGCGCTCAGGCTCGGTCCTGGTAATGTCTTCAAAGGTATCGCCGGTCATGCCGCGGCGGCCCGGCGAAGTGGGTTTATACTTTTTAATCGGCACGATGACTGCTCCTATCTTGATTGCTCCTGCCGAAGGCACGTCCCGCTGTCGGCGGTCGGCTTCTCACCGACCGGAGCATCAATCCTAGACACCCTCAAACATCTCGATCTGCTGGCCGACCTGCACCGTCACGATGGCCTTCTTCCAACCCGCCGACCGCATCTTCTGCTGCGCCTTCTTGCCCACCTGGCGGCTGCGCGGATTGCGCCGGCGCTTGGCCGGTTGATTCATCATGTGCACAGACACCACGTTGACCTTGAAGATCGTCTCGACCGCTTCCTTGACTTGCGTCTTGTTGGCCCGATCGTCCACTTCAAACGCATACTGGCGCAGATCTCGCAGATACGTCATCTTCTCAGTCTGCAACGGGCGCTTGAGAACTTCATAGATATGCATCATTCACCTCATTAACCCAGCAGAATGTCAATCGTATCCAGCACGCTCTTGGGGAGCAGCACCGTTTCGTAGCTCAACAAATCGCGGACGTTCAAATATTGCGCGCGCAGATACGTCGCATTCTCCAAATTGCGGATCGACAGTTCGACGTTCTCATTGCGCTCCGGCAGCAGGACCAGCGTCTTGCGGCCCATCTTGGTGTTGGTCAGCACCGCCGCCATCGTCTTGGCGCTCGGCTTCTCCATCACCAGCTGATCAAGCACCACGATGCGATTGTCCGCGGCCTTCACACTCAGCGCCGAGCGCAACGCCGCATGGCGCATTTGCAACGGCATCTTTTGCGTGTACTTGCGCGGCTGGGGACCAAACACATTGCCGCCGCCCTTCCAGTGCGGAGCCTTGCGGCTACCCTGGCGCGCCCGGCCGGTGCCTTTCTGCTTCCACATCTTGCGCGTGCTGCCGTTGACCTCACTGCGATTCTTGGTCTTGGCATTGCCTTGACGCGCATTCGCCAGCTGGCGGGTCAGCGCTTGATGCATCAAAGACACGTTCACCGGCGCTTCAAAGACGGCCGGATTCAGTTCAATTTCGCCGACGGTGTCGCCGGACATGTTAATGACTGGAACTTTCATCGCCATTCGCTCCTACTTCTTCCGCGTTTCGGTCACCAGCACCAGACCGCCATTCGCGCCCGGCACAGGGCCTTTCACGCCAATCAGGTTGCGCTCAGCATCCACTAGCACCACCTGCAAATTCTGCGTGGTTACGCGTTCCACACCCATATGCCCGGCCATGCGCTTGTTCTTATGCACCTTACCCGGCGTGGTGCCCGGCCCGACTGAACCCGAGCGGCGTAAGCGATCCGACTGACCGTGCGTGCGCGGCCCGCCCATGAAATGGTGGCGCTTCACGTGGCCGGCAAAACCGCGGCCCTTCGAGGTACCGACGACGTCCACCCGCTCGCCCAGCTGGAATAACTCCACCGTCAATTTCTGACCGGCGGTGTAGCTTTCGTCTGCCTTAATGCGCAGCTCGCGCAGATGTTGCACCGCCGGAACTTCACCCGGCAACGCCTTGCGCTCAGGGTGTTTCTCGTCGGACTTCAACAGACCCAGATGACCACGCTCGGCCTTCGACAAGCGAGCCGCTTTCTTGGCGGGTCCAAAGCCAAGCTGAACGGCCTCATAGCCATCATTTTCAGCCGTGCGGACCTGTGTCACATAGCATGGCCCGGCTTCAATCACGGTGACGGGGACCGCTTCGCCCGTTTCCGTAAAGACCTGGGTCATGCCTAACTTACGACCAATTAAACCCTTCATGATTCCTCCGATAGATAGGGACTGTCAACGCAGGCGCTCTGCGTGCGTCACGCCTTGCGTGCATCATCCCCCAAGCCGAGTGAGCCACCCTGCCTGATCGGCCGTCGCTCAACCGATCGGCTTGTCGAGCCAATTAGAGATTGATCTCGATATCGACGCCCGCCGGCAAATTCAGGCGCATCAGCGTGTCGATCGTCTTCGAATCCGGATCGACCACGTCGATCAGACGCTTGTGCGTACGGATCTCAAAGTGCTCCTGGCTGTCCTTGTCGATGAACGCACCGCGTCGCACGGTGAAGCGTTCCAGCTTCGTCGGCAGTGGTACCGGACCCACAACGGTCGCGCCTGTGCGCTCGGCCGTTTCCACAATACGCTGCGCCGATTGATCGAGCACACGGTGATCGTAAGCCTTGAGGCGAATGCGAATTCTCTGTTTGGCCATGAAATAATCCCCATCTTCTGGTGGGATGCTGTTTGTTTCCTTGCGTCCCAAATACTGCGAATCGGTACGGCTGTGTATCCGGCGAGTTGGCAGCACGTGCTTCGAAGTGCTGAGGCCCGCCCGGCTTCAACTTTGACTAGCTCGCGACCTTGGTGATGACACCGGCGCCGACGGTCAAGCCGCCCTCGCGAATCGCGAAGCGACTGCCCTGCTCCAACGCCACCGGCGTGATCAACTTCACCTTCATCTTGATGTTGTCCCCCGGCATCACCATCTCCACACCCTCCGGCAGCGTGATCTCGCCGGTCACGTCCATCGTCCGAATGTAGAACTGCGGCCGGTACCCGCTCACAAAGGCCTTGTGCCGCCCGCCTTCATCCTTGCGCAGCACGTACACTTCCGCCTCAAACTCCCGGTGCGGCTTGATCGAGTTCGGCTTGGCCAGCACCATCCCGCGCTCCACTTCGTCGCGCTCGATGCCGCGCAGCAACAGCCCCGCGTTGTCGCCCGCTTCCGCGTTGTCCAGAATCTTGTGGAACATCTCCATCGAGGTCACCACCGTCTTGCGCGTCTCATCCCGCAAGCCCACGATCTCGACTTCTTCCCCCGGTTTCACCACGCCCCGGTCCACACGCCCCGTCACCACTGTCCCGCGCCCCTTGATCGAGAACACGTCTTCCACCGACATCATGAACGGCTTGTCCGTCTCGCGCTTCGGCGTCGGCACGTACTCGTCCACCACCCGCATCAACTCGTTGATCGAGGCGTAACTCGGATGGTTCGGGTCTTCACTCGCTTCATTCAACGCCGCCAGCGCGCTGCCGCGCACGATCGGCGTCTCGTCCCCAGGAAAGCCCTGATGCGTCAACAATTCCCGCAGTTCCAACTCCACCAACTCCAGCAACTCCGGGTCGTCCATCATGTCAACCTTGTTCAGGTACACCACGATCGCCGGCACTTCCACCTGGTGCGCCAGCAACACGTGCTCGCGCGTCTGCGGCAGCGGCCCGTCCGGCGCCGCCACCACCAGAATCGCCCCGTCCACCTGCGCCGCCCCCGTGATCATGTTCTTGATGTAGTCCCGGTGCCCCGGCATGTCCACGTGCGCGTAGTGCCGCTTCTCCGTCTCGTACTCCACGTGCGCAATGTTGATCGTGATCCCGCGCTCTTTCTCTTCCGGCGCGTTATCAATCGAATCGAACGACCGGAACGAGGCCATCTTCTTGAACCCCAACACTTTCGTGATGGCCGCGGTCAGCGTCGTCTTGCCGTGGTCAATGTGCCCCATCGTCCCCACATTTACGTGCGGTTTCGAACGGTCAAAATGCTGCTTCGACATGGTTGATTCCTCCTGAAGACGCCGCCTGAGCAGCGCTTTATCGAGCACGCGTCGGTTCGCGCTTGCCCCCATTGAGTATTTCTTGTGCCACGTTGTCAGGAACCTGAGCATAGTGCTCCAGTTCCATCGTAAACGTCCCGCGCCCCTGAGTCGTCGAGCGCAAATCCGTCGCATATCCAAACATATTCGCCAACGGCACATGCGCTCGAATGGCCTGCGCGTTGCCCGGGCGAGGATCCATACCCTCAATTTGCCCGCGCCGCGAGGAGATGTTACCCATCACGTCGCCGGTATACTCATCGGGCACGGTCACTTCCACTTTCATCACCGGTTCCAGCAAAATCGGCTTGGCCTTCAAGGCGCCGTCTTTGACGGCCATCGACGCCGCGATCTTAAAGGCCATTTCGTTCGAGTCTACTTCGTGATACGAACCGTCGACCAAGCGCACGAGGACGTCGACCATGGGGTACCCGGCTAACACTCCGGACTCCATGGCTTCTTTGGCGCCTTTTTGAATCGCCGGGATATATTCCTTGGGCACGCTACCGCCAACAATGGCGTTTTCAAACTCGTAGCCCGCACCCTTCTCACGCGGCTCGAGCTCCAGCCACACATCCCCATACTGGCCGCGGCCACCCGATTGGCGCACAAAGCGGCCTTGAATCTTCACCGGTTTGGTGATCGTTTCGCGGTAGGCTACCTTCGGGCGCCCGACATTCGCCTGCACGCGATATTCGCGCAGCATGCGATCGACCAGCACTTCCAGATGCAACTCGCCCATACCGGCGATCAACGTCTGGCCGGTGTTCTCGTCAGAGCGGACCCGGAACGTCGGGTCTTCTTCCGCCAAGCGGCGCAGTGCTTCGCCCATCTTGTCTTGATCGGAGGCGCTCTTCGGTTCAATGGCGATCTCGATGACTGGATCGGGGAACGAAATCGACTCGAGGGTGATGGGCCGCTCGGGATCACAGAGCGTATCGCCCGTGAAGGAATCCTTCAGACCCAGCGTTGCGCCAATGTCACCCGCGCGGACCTCCGTCAGTTCTTCGCGGCGATCGGCATACATCCGCAGGACACGGCCCAGGCGTTCCTTGCGGCGCTTGGTCGAGTTCTGCACCGTCTCGCCTACTTCGACGACGCCCGAATACACCCGGAAATACGCCAATCGGCCCACATAGGGATCGGCGACGATCTTAAAGACCAGCGCGCAGAACGGCTCATCATCCTCCGTGTGGCGTGGTTCAATTTCGTTCGTATCGGGATTCGTGCCATTCACCGCGGGAACTTCAGCCGGCGAGGGCAGGTACTCAATGACGGCGTCGAGCATGGGCTGTACGCCCTTATTCTTCAAGCTCGAACCGCACAATACGCCGACAATCTTGCCGGCAATGGTGGCCCGGCGCAGTGCCGCTTTGAGTTCTTCTACGGAGATTGCTTCGCCTTCGAGGAAACGATGAGTGAGTTCATCGTCGGTTTCAGCAATGCGTTCAACTAAGGTTTCGCGCGCCGCCTTGGCCTCATCCAGCATCTCGGCGGGGATGTCGCGCTCTTCCATTTGGAGGCCGAGTTCGTCCACCCAATAGATCGCCTTCATCTTAAAGAGATCGACGACGGCGGTGAAGTCGGCCTCGCGCCCGATCGGTAATTGCAGGGGCAGCGCGTTCGCGCCGAGACGCTCCTTGATCGAGTCGACCGCACGATAGAAATCGGCCCCGACGCGATCGAGCTTGTTGATGAAACAAATGCGGGGAACCTGATACCGATCGGCTTGCCGCCAGACCGTTTCCGATTGCGGCTCCACACCCTGCACCCCATCAAAAACAACGACACCGCCATCCAGTACGCGCAAGGAGCGTTGTACTTCGGCGGTGAAATCGATATGTCCCGGGGTGTCAATAATATTGATCTGGTAAGCACCCCAATTGGCGGTGATGGCGGCGGCTGTGATGGTGATACCGCGTTCGCGTTCCTGCTCCATCCAGTCAGTCACGGTCGTGCCTGCGTCCACATTGCCAATACGATGGGTTTTGCCGGTATAAAACAAAACCCGCTCGGTAGTTGTAGTCTTACCGGCGTCGATATGGGCAATAATGCCGATATTACGCATGAGTTCGAGCGGGTATTCCCGTGTCATGATGCTTAACACACCTAGGTTTGCAAGGTGACGGGTTTCGATTCTTATTTGAACCCGACGCGCCGTCACACACAACCGTTGCTGCGGATTGTGTACCCCGAAGGGGCCAAGGGTTTACCAGCGGAAGTGGGCAAACGCCCGATTCGCTTCCGCCATCTTATGAGTTTCTTCGCGCTTCTTAATCGCCGCGCCGTTACCGGCGGCGGCATCCATCAATTCATTCGCCAGCTTGTCCACCATCGACTTGCCACCGCGTGAGCGGGCCGCGCCCAACACCCAGCGCATGGCCAACGTATTGCGGCGATCGGCCGGTACTTCCACCGGAACCTGATACGTGGCGCCACCCACCCGGCGGGGCTTCACTTCGATCTGCGGCGTCGCGTTCTTCATCGCCTGCTCGAAGACCTCAAGGCCGGGGCGCTTGCTGCGCTCTTCAATCAGCGCCAGCGCGTCATACATGATGTGCTGGGCGGTGCTTTTCTTGCCGCTCAGCATCATGCGGTTGATGAACATCTGCACCATCTGGCTGTTGTAGCGAATATCGGGTGTGACTTCGCGCTTGAACGCGCGGTTGCGACGTGACATGAGCTTCTCTCCTGAACCTTACACCGCGGGCTTCTGCTTGGGGCGCTTGGCACCATACTTCGATCGACCTTGCGAGCGCTTCTCGACACCGGCGGTATCCAGGCTGCCGCGCACGATGTGATAGCGCACGCCGGGCAAGTCCTTCACACGGCCACCGCGCACCAACACCACCGAGTGCTCCTGCAAGTTGTGTCCCTCACCCGGAATATAGGCGCTGACTTCGATGCCGTTCGAGAGGCGCACGCGGGCCACCTTGCGCAACGCCGAGTTCGGCTTCTTGGGCGTCTGCGTACGGACCACCGTACACACGCCGCGCTTCTGCGGCGCGCCCTTGATCTGGCGCTCACGGCGTTGTTCGAACGAGTTCAACGTGTACTGAAACGCCGGGGCCTTACTCTTGCCCTTCTTGAATTTACGACCTTTGCGAATCAGTTGATTTATGGTTGGCACTGATCTTTCCTCCGTGAAGAAAGGCCATCTCAATGATTATGATGGCCCTTCCTCGTTCAAAAACAAAGCAATGCTGCGCTTGAGTTGTAGATAGAGTCGGGGGCTTTTTGCCGACTTCTACCGTTCAGCGGCGCGTGATAATACCATGTAGTACGAATCGTGTCAAGGCTTTCACATGGTTTTTGTCAAGAAAACCCGCCCTGGTCAGACAGTGGCTGGCAAGAAAAAGCACGGAGGATGGGTAACATCCTCCGTGCCCGCAATCGTTCAGCGACTTGGGTGGTTAGCGCAGCGCCAGCACCTGTAAAACCAACAAGGCCACCCCCGTCATCATACTGGCATACACCAGGAACTGCGCCAGAGGATAGACATAGCTGTTGATCACTTCGCCATCTTCCAACACCAGCCGCCGCATTTCGAAATAGGGACGCATACCGCGCCGATACCAGCCCACGATCTTCCCACGCTTGCCAATCAGCTTATCGGTTTTCAGCCAGCCAAACAGGAATTCCAAAATCCCCAACGGTTGTCGATAATCGACTTATCAGGTCAGAGGCGCTGTCCGATCCTTCCCCCTTCCTGACATCACGCCCCAAAAATCCCGCCAGCTGCTTTTTCGGGGCTCTTGGCCGCTTTGCTAGGGCCTCACTGGGAGGATACAATCTACCTATCATGTCGAATTTGCTTCACGCCCGTCTCAAAAACATCATCGGCCTAGCCGTCCTCTTGCCACTGTTAGGCCTGCCGTGCCCCACGACCTCTGCGCCAAACGCCATTCCACACTACGAATTTGCGGTGAGGCTCAATTATTCACAGCATCGCCTGGAAGCTATACAGCATGTGCTAGTACCCAACACCTTTGGCGTCAGCGTCTCCGACATCGTCTTCAACGTCCCAGCCTCACACCAGCCCGGCGTGTTTACACTGCACTCCGTCAAAGTGGATGACGTGTCGGTGGATTACCAGCTGCGCAACACGATCTTGCGTGTCCAACTCCCGCGTCCTCTGTCGCCCGCTGAATCGATCAGGCTCGATTTAGACTTCAACGTGCGCGTGCCAGAATTGATCAATCCGCAAAGCTTTGCCGAAGCGAATTTGGCCTACACCGACGATGCGTTGCTGGTCGGCTATTGGTATCCGTTGTTGGCCCCCTACCGATCGGGGGTCGGCTGGCTCGAAACGCCGTGGTATCCCATCGGCGATCCCTTCGTCAGCGAATCCGCCGACTACACCGCCATCATCACGGCCACGCCCGGCGTCACGATCGTGTCTGGCGGTGAGCTCATTCGCCAGCGCAACGTGTGGCGTTACCATCTGCCCCACGCGCGCACATTCGGCTTCATAGCCAGTCCCTTCTATCGAACCTTGTCATTGACCAGCGGCGAAAAGACCTACGCCGTCTCTGTGCTGCCGCGCCATGCGGCTCTCGCCCCCATTGCCCTACAAACACTGATCAAGGCTGAGCGCTTGTTTACGGGGTTGTATGGAACGTATCCTTATCGATCGCTGCGCGTGGCCGAGTTCAGCGGACCGTGGAGCCTGGAGTTTGCCGGGTTCTTCGTGTTGGGCGCAAACGAGTTCGACGACTACGATGGTACGCAGCGTAATCGCCTGATCCGCATCATGGCGCATGAGACTTCACATCAATGGTGGTACGGCGTGGCGGGTAACGACCAAGTGCGCGAACCCTGGTTGGACGAGGGACTGGCACGCTTTAACGAAGTGCGCTACTACGAGGCCTTTGCGCCGCGTGATGTGGCGTGGTGGTGGCAGACCGTGATTGGTACGCCGCGGCCCTCTGATCCGCTCGACTCACCGAGCGCGGCTTTCACGAATCACGGCGACTATCTGGACAGCATCTACGATCAAGGCGCACGCTACCTGGATACATTGCGCACGCAGCTGGGGCCAGAAACGTTTAACGCCTTCCTGCGCGATCTCTATCGACGCAGCACGTTTCAATTGTTCACGACCGAAGATTTCTTCGAAGTGCTCAGCGCTCACACCCGTCTCAGCCAGCGCACTTTGAAGGGGCGCTTCTTCCGGTAAGCGCTCGCCCCGCACAGCGAATCTAATCTGTTTTTCGCGACGGTTCCGTTTCCGGCTGAATTGTCTCAGCGCTAACGGAACAACTGCTGGATTCAGCCGACCCGCCGGGAGGGGGTTAGTGGGGCAAAAAAAACACGGAGAACCTCTCGATTCTCCGTGTCGCTGCGTTCCTCTATTTCTCAAACTCGCTACAGCACATCGTCATCGCCGCCCAGACCGCCGAGCAGGCCCATGCTCAACCTG
>JAUQXC010000722.1 GCA_030834825.1 Thermoflexales bacterium | reverse complement strand
CGTTGCTGGTCTGGAGATTCAGCGTGGTCTGTGAATTGGCGCCGACGGTGCCTTAGAGTTCGGTCTCGCGCGGATTGTCCCCCTTCACGGTCAAATCGCTGATAATCTTGCCATTGCTCGTCCCGGCGTCGAGGGCAAAACTGGCATCTTCCGGCAAGGTGACGACGATGAGGGCGTTATCGGTGCGCAGCACATTCTTGCTCTGATCGGCCAGCGGCCCGCTAAAGCGCAGGGCGCCGTTGGAACTGGTCGCCGTGATCTGCACTTCCTTCGTCGTGGTAACCTCCACCGCGCCATTGCTGGTTTCCAGTGCGATCTTTTCGCTGCCGCCGTTGACGGTGATGTTACCATTGCTGGTCTTGAGATCCAGGAGGCCGGTGGCGCCCCGCACCTCGATGGCCCCGTTGGAACTCTGGATGGTCACCGCATCTGCCTCGCCCGCAGCCGTGACTTTGCCGTTGCTGGTCCGAATCTGCAAGATCGAGCCGGGCGGCACCACCACTTTGGCCGACGCGCCGCTGTTATCGACATCTTTGCGCTGGTCGCTGCGCTGTGCCGTGACGCGCACGGTGCTGCCTTCCTGGTTCATGTTGACTTGAATGTTCTTGAGATCGGACTTCGCTTCTTCCGCGGTCTCACCGCTGCCGCGCTTGGTGACGTCGACCTTCACGGCGGTGCCGCTGCTGACGGTCACCTCGACATTGCCGTTGAACGTTTCCACGATGATGGTGGGTTTCTCGGCGTTGAACGAGGCGGACACCACTTCTTCGGTGGTGGGCCGCGTGGCCCCGACTTTGGCTCCCGCGGGCGATCCGCAGGCTGCCAATACGAATGTCGCGACAAGCAACAGCAAGGCAATGATCAATTTTCGGTTCATGGCAGGTCTCCTATGAATGTTTTTCCTCGCGTGGCTGCACCCGGATCAGTTTAATCCCGATGACATCATCGTGCAAGCGGACCTAGGTCACAGCGCACAGCGATCGCAAAGTCGCTCACTCTGTCGTAAGCAAGTCACCGGCAATGGCTTTACGCAAGCTGTGCGACGGGCGAGGCGAAAGCATTCGGGTCTAACAGGATACCGGTCATCTTTGCGCGTGATCATCTTCCGCCGCATCCTGCGCCGTGCGCCCAAAGGTCTCCAGCTGATCACGCACTTTGTCCACCGCGGTGTAAGGCGCATAGATGCGGCGCGTGGTGCTGATGTCGGCGTGGCCCAGGTAGGCTTGCAGCACGTCCAGATCCATCCCTTCGTGCAACAATTGTTGCGCGCGGAAATGCCGAAACGCGTGCGGCGAGGTGCCCTTGAAAAGCCCCAGTTCCTGCGCCGCCTTCTTTACCACTGACCACAAGGTGCCGCGGCCCAGGGTCTTGCCCACATCGCGCCCGTGCGAAATAAACAGCCCCGGCGCGCGATCGTTGAGGCGATCGCGTTCACGGCAATAAGCCGCAATCGCTTGCTGCGCCTCCCGGGTCAGCAGCAACAGGCGATCCTTGTTGCCTTTGCCGGTAATGCGCACCTCGGCTTTGCGTCCATCCAACACCATCTCGCGTGTGAGCGAGGCCACTTCGCTCACACGGCCCGCCGAGGCGTAAAGTGTATGCACAATGGCGCGCGCGCGCAGGATCTCCAGCCGCTTGATGGCTCCGCGTTTCTCTTCCGGTTGGGGCAGGGGGATCGAATCGTAGTACGTCACGATGCGGGGCAAGCCCGGATCAGGCTCGTGGCCAGCCTTGGCACTGCGCCGATTGCCCCGCGCGGCCTTGAGCCGATTGACCGCCTTGCCCACCTGGAAACTCGGCGGCAAACGATCGTTCGCATCAAGCCAGATGAGGAAGCGTTTGACCACGGCCAGGTAACTGGTCAGCGTCTGTTCCGCGTATTTGCGCTTTGCCATCCATTCATAGAACTTGACCAGCAGATCGTCTTTGAGTTGGCTGCCCGCGTAGGGCAGGGGGAGGCTGATGTAGCGCGTCTCCGCGATGAATTCCGCCAGGCGGCTCAACCCATAACGGTAAGCGATCGCCGTGTTGCGGCTGGATTGAATGGTTTCCAGGAAAGCCTCGGCAAATTCAATTTCGCCGGCTGAATGCGTGATCTGTTCCGTTGGTGATTTTGTTTTGGGTTTGGGCATGGTGGCCTCTTCTTTTCCAGTATTATACCATTTATTGAACTTAACGTGCAATATGTTAGATACTAGTGCGCGCTTATTCTGGCCCAGCTGTGTTTGGGCTCGAGGCTTCAGCCGGTTTCGCCGGTGATTTATGCACCCAGCTGAAGCCTCGAGCCCGGTTTCAAAAAAGTCCAGTTATTACTCAGACACAGTGAACCGCAAACGATGAAACCCGTAGAACTTGTATCCCTAGCCAGTTCCGACGAGGCACACGTGCAACACACGCGACCGCCTGCAGCGCACGAAGTCCCCGTCTTTTGTGGGAGTGCCTCGTCTACGACATTTTCAGATCATCGGGAGACCGCTGGATTCCCGCTGGCGCCGTACCCAGACCCCACAGGGAACTGGCGGCACGCAAGAGCGAGCACGCGGGAATGACGCTACGCGGCGTTCATATCAACGGTTGGTCATGGTGCTCCTGACTAAATTGACAACCCTGCGTGAATCAGCGATAATCGCGCCGATTTGAAGGAGTCTTGCCTATTCAGAACATTTGTGCTATATTATAGACCAACATCCCAACCAATCTCTCACATTTCCAACATCCAAAACCATGAGCCGCATAACACGTATTGACGGAACACCCACTCAACAACGCAATGCCATTCGCCGGACCATCGCCGAGATTTTGCGCCGCTTAATGGACAAGAAAACCGTGGACGAAGAAACCAAGGATATGCTGGCCTTCATCGTCGTTGGCCTGCGCAGCATCGATCAGTCGATCGATCAGTCGGCCACCGCCTGGGAGAAACGTGACTACTATCTCAAGGCCGATCAATTCCGCCGCGAATGGCTGTGGCTGCCCGATACCGCCAAGCGACTTGAAGACATTCTGCATAGCAACGATTGGGCCACGGCTCCGATCGAGCTCGCCGGCCTGGCGGCGCGCTTCTCAGATGTCAAAGTGACAACTTTTACCAAGTCCCCCACCCTCTGGCAAGGGGCTTACAAGAAGCTGCTCGCCTCGCCCAACGGAAAACGTTAATCGTTGTCGAGGCAAGTTGCCAACTTGCCTGCCGGTATGTCACGCACGATACTGCACGTCGATCTGGATGCCTTTTTCGTTTCAGTGGAACTGCTGGAACATCCCGGGTTGCGTGGCAAACCCGTGGCGGTGGGCGGCCGGCCCGATCAACGCGGCGTCATTTCGTCGGCTTCCTATGAAGCGCGGAAGTTCGGCGTCCGATCGGCACTCCCAACCCGTACGGCCTTTCAACTTTGTCCCAAATTGATTTTGCTGCCTGGTCGGCACGATCTGTATGCGCAGCATTCACGCAGAGTGATGGCCGTGTTACATCAAATCACACCCCAGGTTGAGCAGCTCTCCATCGACGAAGCCTTCCTCGATATCACAGGCACTGAACTACAGTATGGCTCACCCGAGAAACTGGCGCAGCATTTGCACGAACGCATTCGCGTTGAATTCGGTTTGCCGTGCTCCATCGGCGTGGCGAGTAATAAACTCGTGGCCAAGATCGCTACGGAAAAAGCCAAGCCGAACAACATCTGCCTGGTGGCGGCTGGCACCGAAGCGGCCTTTCTCGCGCCGCTACCCGTCCGGGCCTTGTGGGGCGTAGGCCCCAAGACCGCGGAGATCCTCAAGCAGCTGAACATCGAAACGATCGGGCAAATCGCGCAAGCGCAGCCGGATGTGCTTGCTTATCGGCTGGGCAAAAACGGCGCCGCCGATCTCTTGCGCCGCGCTCACGGCATTGACGAATCAGCAGTGGCAGACGACCGCGAGGTCAAACAAATCAGCCAGGAGGTGACTTTTGCCAAAGACGTTGCTGCGGTCAAGCAGTTACGTGCCACTCTCCTGGAATTGAGCGAAGGCGTGGGTCTGCGCTTGCGTGAAGATAACCTGAGTGCCCGCACCATCGCGATCAAAATGCGTTACAGCGACTTCACGACATTCACGCGCCAGATCACCCTGCCCCAACCGACGCAGCTTGATCAAGATATCT
>JAUQXC010000721.1 GCA_030834825.1 Thermoflexales bacterium | reverse complement strand
GACCGAACGCGATCTACGCTATCACCCCGACTACGAAAGAGATCGCGACGGCAGTGGCGCAGAAACTGGTGGTGAGGCCGGTACAGGCGTTTGATCTGCCGCAGCTGAAGGCGCTGAATGAAGCGCAACCATCACCCCAGACCTCTCCCCATGAGGGAGAGGGAGATCGGCAACGAGAGTACGAAGACGAGCCGGGTTATCCCGATGAAGATGATGAGGACAAGGAGGAATGATGATTCGCAAGGTGTGTATCGACCTAGGCAATGGGAACATGAAAGGCGCGGAGGTGCGTGGGAAGGCGCTGAACGTGGTTAGCCTGCAGAGTCAGGTGGGAGTGGGCGACGTGAGTTTGGGCGGACTGTCTCTTGGCAACGTCGCGAAGCGCAAGAGGGATGACGAGCCGATTGAAATAAGTTTCAGCGGCGGGACATACCTGGTGGGTCCGAACGTGGCACGGTATGCCCAACCGCTGGAGCGCTTCGATGCCGCGAAATACAGCGATTCGATGGAGATCCGGGCACTGACGTATGCGCTGCTAGCGCAGCTGGTAAACGGCGGCGAGAAGGATCTGGCCGTGGTAGTGGCGCTGCCGGTGGATGTGGTGATGTCGGCTAATTTCAAAGAGACAGTGAAGGGGATCGAGGGCTGGTTGCTGGGTGAGCATTCTTTCACCTATGACGGGCGCGAGTCGCACGTGACGATCCACGCGGTGAAGTGCATGGCCCAGCCGGTGGGGGCGTTCTTCGCGTGGGGGCTTAACGAGCACGGGGAGTGGACGCGCGACGAATCTGATCTGACGGACGCGACGGTGGCGGTGCTCGACAGCGGATTCAACACACTGGATTTGCTACTGGTTAAGCAAGGGCGGATTGAGAAGCGCTATACCGGCGGTGATGTGCTTGGTGTACGGGTGGCCGCGAACGAGATTGCGCGTGCGGTGAAGGCGCAATACCACTTTGATATGTCGATGTCCGAAGCGGATGCCTACATCCGGCAGTATCTTGATAGGCACAAGGTTCCGATTGTGGTCGCTGGTGAGCGCGTAGACCTGGCGCCCATTATCCGCCAGGCGTTGAACAGCCTGGCCACGCGCACGACTGATTTTGTCGAACGTACGTGGCGCAATGCAAATCTGTCGTATGTGCTGCTGGCCGGGGGCGGGGCGTTGGTGCTGGATGCGCCGATTCGGAAGCAGATCACGCACGCGCAGATGCTGCCGGGTCCGGTGACGGCGAACGCGATTGGTCTGGCGAAGTTGGCGCAGCGCCCAGGCGTGTTCAAGGGCTTGAGCGAGGGATGAGGGCGGAAGGATGAAGGATGAATTTCTGTAACAGGATAAGGCGGGTTGATTATCCTGTTACAGAATGGAGTTGAGTATGTCACGGTCGAAGACGACATTGTATAGCAAGGTGCATCGCATTTCGCTCGCAGAGTCAGAGCGAGATTTGCTGCCGTTCTTCGAGGCGCTGGATAAGTTGCCAGCGGGACGGCGGAATGCGGCGCTGTTCGCGGCGATCCGCAACGGGCAGGGGGCGGCACAAGCAGAGCTGGCGCGGACGGAGAGCGTGAAGACGAGCAAGGCGATCGATGCGCTGCTGGATGAGTTTGAGTGAGGCGATGACATGAAACGAAAAACGATTGTAGCGGCAGATCTATTTTGTGGGGCAGGGGGGACGTCGAGCGGGTTGATGGATGCGGCGCGCGATGCCGGGGTGCAGCTGAGCCTGTTGGCAGTGAATCACTGGGACATTGCCATTGCCACGCACAGCGCCAATCTGCCTAACGCGCGCCACATGAACGCAGATCTTGAAGATGTTGATCCGCGTGAAGTTGTGCCGGGCGGGAAATTGCGGTTGCTGGTGGCCTCTCCGGAGTGTGTTCACTTCTCAAACGCGCGCGGCGGCCGGCCGATGAGCAAGCAGAGCCGGGCCAGCATCAAGTACGTGCTCCGCTGGGTGACGACGCTGGACGTGGACGATGTGCTGATCGAAAACGTGCGCGAGTTCAAGGATTGGGGTCCGCTGCACCGGAAGGGCCTGCAGAAGGATCGACCGATTCAGGCGCGCAAGGGCGAATACTTTCAGCGGTTCATCAGCAAACTGCGCGAATTGGGCTATCGCGTGGAGTGGCGCGTGTTGTGTGCGGCGGACTACGGCGATGCAACCACGCGCAAGCGGCTATTCATCCGGGCACGCAAGGGCAACAAACCGATCGGGTGGCCAGAGCCGACGCACGCTGCGCCGGGCAAGACACACACGCTGTTTGAGCAGGTGCAGCCGTGGAGATCCGCGCGCGAGATTCTCGATCTAAACGATAAGGGTGAAAGCATTTTCAACCGCAAGCGGCCGCTCTCGCCGAACACGTTAAAGCGGATTTATAAGGGTCTGGAGAAGTTCAGCGGGCTTCCGTTCCTGGTCCCGTTCTTCGGTGAGTATGAAGGGAAAGCGCCACGCACGCATGATTTAAGTGAGCCACTGCCGACGATGACGTCGCACGGTGCTGGCGGTGTAGTGCAACCATACCTGGTTAAGTTCTACGGACAGAACGATGCTGCGCAGATCGATGATCCACTTCCAACGGTGACAGGGCAGGGAAACCACATTGGAGTCGCCCAGCCGTATCTCGTGCATTTTCGCGGATCAAGCACGGCGAACGATATTGACGCGCCACTGCCCACACAAACAGGGCGCGATCATTTTGGCGTGGCGCAGCCGTTTGTGATGGCCGTGCGTGGCGGAGAAGATGGTTATTTGCGAGGATCCTCGATCGATGAGCCGCTGCCGGCATTGACGACTTCGCCAGCGTTGGCTGTCGTGGAGCCATATCTGATCAAGTATTACCAGGGAAGCGACGCAAGGCCTGTCAGCGAGCCGATGCCTACGATCACGGCAAACTATGAACACATCGGATTGGCTCAACCGGAGATTGAGGCTCTGATCGTGCCGGTGAATCACGGTAAAGATGATTTGCGCTTCCACGATCCGAAGGATCCGTTTCCGACAATCACGTCGGTGGATGCATGGGGCCTGGCACAATACCTGGTTGAATACCACGGCGATGGTGACGGCCGTCGCGTGCGCTCGATCGATGAGCCTCTGGCTACGCAGGACACACAGAATCGCTTCGGCTTGGCTCAGCCGTTCATCGTGAAGTTCTATAAGACTGCCGACGGCGGTGTGTCGATTGACGATCCGATGCCGACTATCACGGGGCGCGATCGCTTTGGATTGTGTGTGCCGCTGACTAATGGGTACGCCATCATCGATATTTGCTTTCGGATGGTTAAGCCAGCCGAACTGGCGCGTGCTCATTCAATGGGTGACTACAAGTTCAGTGGGACGCGCGAAGAGGTTGTGAAGCAGATCGGCAATAGCGTGCCGCGCCGGCTGGCGCGTGCGTTGTGCCTGTCGGCGCTGGCGCAGTAGATTCCGACAATCCGGCTAAGCGGTACCCTAAGAAAACTACTGTGTAATGAGCCGTTGATCTTAGTAAGAGAAACTATGTATCAGATCGAGCGTTACGGTTTTTATAGCGTCGCGTGGCCTTGCTGCGCTTCCCTCAGATCTTAAGCGTGTGCTATACTCATCCTTACGAAATGAAAACGCCGCGCACTGTGTCCAGAAACCGGTGTACAACTTGCGCTGCGCGCTAGTCCGTTTGTTATCAACTTCAGTCAACCGACAGAGATTTTCTATTTTATAGATCGAGTGGAGGATATATGCGCGATCTTTTCCCTGGCTATTATAGGCCAACTTCTGAACAGTTCCACGACTTGTGGAAAGAGTGCACACTTGCCTTCGACGCTAATACATTGCTTAATGTGTACAGATACACAGTTGATACGCGTGAGCGTTTTCTTGGCATTGTTGAGCGTTTAGCGGAACGTGTATGGGTTCCGCATCAGGCGGCTCTTGAATACCATGAGAGGCGATTGGATGTAATCTTTGATCAGACGGAGCTTTATGCCAAGATAGAAAACGAATTGGACGAAACATTGAAAAGTTTGGAAAAAACGCTATCAGAGCGTAGACGGCATCCTTTTATCGAACGCTCACAAATGCTTGGGGCAATCACCAGTTCTTTTCAGAAAATTAAGGATGTTCTTTATGAAACAAGATCTAACCACCCTAACTTTCTAACACATGATGAGCTGCGTGAAAGAATTACGAACCTGTTTAATGGAAAGGTCGGTCAGCCATATTCTGAAGATAATCTAGAGAAGATTTACAAAACAGGAGAAGCAAGGTTCAAACAGCAAATCCCTCCTGGCTATAAGGATTCTACTAAAAATGGCACTCGCAAATATAACGACTTTGTGATCTGGTCACAATTGCTTGATTTTGCACGGACAAATAAGACTCCTATCGTCTTTGTTACAGATGATACCAAGGAAGATTGGTGGTTGATTCATAAAGGAAAGACTATTGGTCCTAGACCAGAGTTAGTTCAGGAAATGATTAAAGAGGCTAGTGTCACATTCTACATGTATCAAGTTGATCAGTTCATGACTTATGCCCAAGACTTCTTTAGCCTTGAGGACCAACAGGAGGCCATTGAAGAGGCCAAAGAAGTCAGACAACGTGAGGAGAAACGTCAACTCATTCGGGAAGGCGCAGATAAGTTGGCGTATCTTGCAGGAAACACTGCATTTGCTAGTGATCTTGAAGAGAGTCGTAATATCCCGCTAGATTCTCTTATCACGGATAAGGTTCTGGCGCAAAAACTGCAACAGCTGCAACAGATGCAGGAGGGGTTTGCGGCACGAGAGGGCCTGTTAAAGCCTCTGATTCATGACAAGTACACATATCAAAGTGCGTGGCAGGATTTAGAGCAGAATAAGTCGGTATCCGATGAAGTGCCTGCTGAGGAGGAAGACGATCGAAATATTGATGGGACTCTAGGATCAACACTAGAACATGATCAAGATCCGTAAATGTAAGGTATTCTTTCATGTTGAACAATGATGAGGTAATAAAGTGTCCGTGGCGAGACGAAGGCTAGTGGTGCGCTGTTTGAGTAAGCGATACCGATAAAAAGTTACTGAGAATCATATTCGAAAACTCATCGCAAAACATGACCTCAAAAATTACCCCGCCAACTGGCGGGTTTCTGTTTCAGAAGTTGCTAGTGGAGCGAATGAGCGCATTACAAAGAACCATACCGAACTATTGAGCAGTAAATGATTGAAACAATGCTTTAAGGAGGGCGATGCCGAGTAGGACAGCCGTGACGAATACATTGCTGGCGTTGACGCCGCAGCAAGTCAACGATGTGTGCGAGTTCGAGCGATTCAAAAAATGGACGCCGGAGTTGTTTGCGATGCGCTTCGGCGTCAACCTGTCGACGGCTAATCGACGACTGCACCGACTGGCGGCCGCCGGCGCGATCGCGACGAGGGTTGGCCGGCCACTGCCCGGCGGAGGCCGCCAGCGGGATGTGTATTACCTGACGGCGCTTGGGGCGCGGATGATTACACGATTGCGTGATCGCGGCTCGGATTACGTGACGGCGCCAGATGTGAGCAACCCGATCGACAACGTGCATGACCTCACGGCACTAGAGGTCACGCTGCGATCGGAGTGCTATAAGGGAGCACGCGCATTCCAGAAGCGCACCTATCGCGTTGCCGGCGAGACGCTCACGATCATACCCGATGTGGAGTTCGATGCGCCCGATCTGCAATCAAGGTTTTATATCGAGGTTGAGCAGACATCGCGGCCTGAACACGTCGCTGAGAAATACCGGAAATATGAGCAGTTGTTCTCTGCCGATCTACACCCGGATCCATGGTTGGTGGTGACGTTCCCAACGTATGACACGTTCCGGCTGCTCATCGACGAGCATGAGGCCGCGGCGGCGCAGGCCGCTGCCGGGCGGCAATTCAATTTCTGCTACCTGAATCTGCACGAGCTACGCGCTGGTGGAGTCTGCACATTCAACGGGATGCGTGAGGAGACGCACTACCGCAATGGATGGATGGACATCGTGACGCGCATCATCTGTGATGCATAATCGTCGGCACATTCGGCAGCCAGGCCGCTGCCCGATCGGGATCGCGCCATTCCGCTTTCGATTGTGCGGTGCGAGTAGTAGATTAGCCTAATTTCTTCGGGAAAAATGCGCTTTAGTTCTGTGCGCCAAGTGTTATTTGTGGTGGACATTTGCGGGCGGTATCGTGCTGACGGAAATGATTTTCCAGATTGCGTCGTCCATTGATAGGTTAGGCATTGATAACCATGCTATAATTCCCTCGTCATACTAAATTTTGCGTTCAGACCGAAGTGCCAACAGGCCAACAGCGTAACACATGATAGCGCTGCTCTGGCCTGTTTGGTTTATAGCGTCTGGAGGCGCTATACTGAAAACACATTCCTTATGGAGGACACAATGCTAAGTTACCTTGATGACGACGTATTTGTTGACTTCGTTCTAGAGAAGGGAAAAATACCATTTCTTGTTCGCGGAAATATCACTTGCTCGTCACACTTTGATTTCACGCGATTTGGTGGAATAAAGATTGCAGGACCTACTTATCATGTTCAGGCTATCGCTGAGGATCTGGAGAATAAAACCAGCGGACCAATTCACATCTATGAACTGACTGATGAAGCAGTGTTCCGTGGTGAAATAGAAATTCCAGAGAAGACAAAAACGGGAATATCGAAGGCCTTGTTTGGTTTAGAAGTATGGGCTGATTTCATGTGTGTTGCTGTCGGTAATCCGCGGATAATCATCGAGATCCAACGCCCCATAAATGCAATTATTGCGGCCCGTTCAGTTTTTGATGTTTCATCTTTAAACGAATGGGCATCCTTGTTTGAGAACTATGGTTGCCTTGCTGTGGATGAAAGAAGTAAGTTGAGAAGGGCGATGTGGTGGTATAGAAAAGCATGTACTGTGGCTTATTATTCTGTATTTGACAGCTACACCGCAAATTGGAATTGTCTAGAAATCATGTGCGACGTTGGTAATAAAACTCATAAAGGCCCTGAAGTTGACAAAAATATTCAGGAGTATTTGAAAGGAAAACAAGAAATTAAGGGGAGTGA
>JAUQXC010000720.1 GCA_030834825.1 Thermoflexales bacterium | reverse complement strand
CTTCCACCACCACGACCACCCGATCGCCGCGCCGCTCCAGAAGAACATCGGCGCGGGTCGCCTGAGCGTGTCGCACGATATTCGTCAAGGCCTCTTGCACGATACGATACAAGGCTGTTTCTACATCTGAAGACAAGCGTTCATCCTCAAAGCCCATGGCCTTGAACTGCGCAATGAGCTCATAGCGCGCGCCGATCGCTTTCACATGTTGCAGCAGTGCCGGGACCAGCCCCAAATGATCGAGACTGGCCGGCCGCAGATCCATCGCCAGTCGATGCAGGCTTTCCAGGACGTCATTCGTCATCTGCTTCAGCTCGACGACCCGTTCGGATTGGCCGGGATCATTCAGTTGCTGCTCCAGCTGGCTCAAGCCAAACAGGAGCGAAGTTAGAGCTTGCCCGGCTTCGTCATGAAGTTCACGGGCGACGTAGTGCCGCTCGGCTTCCTGAACTTCGACGAGCCGGCGTGACAGCGACTGGAGCCGTTCCCGACCGGCGCGCACTTGTTCGAATAGCCACGCGTTTTGAATCGCGACAGCGGCCTGCCCGACTAACATCTCGGCCAGGTGAACATGCTCGGCCGTAAAGAAGCCAGGCTCGCTCTTATCCAGCGAGTAGATGCCGATGACATTGCCGCCGGCCATCAAAGGCACCCCCAACCAGCTCCGCACGTGTTCAACCCCTGGCGGCGCCAGCCAGCCGGGTTCCCGGTGGGTATCGGACACCAGGCGGCTGCGGCGATCCGTCAACAATGCCTTCAGCACCGGCGCAGCCTGAACGTCGAACGTGATAGCACGGACCAGCTCGGCACCCTGCCACCGCTCATAGCCGCGCGTGACACGCACCGCCAGGCGTGATTCAGCTTCCAGCAGCATCACATTGGCGCTGTCATAGGGCACCAGCCGGGCCACATACTCGAGCAATGTCTCCAGCACCGTCTCCAGCTTAAGGCTCTGCGTCAGGGCCAAATTGGCGGCGCTCAATGTCTCGGCCAGTTGACGCTGATCGCGCTCGGCTTTGCTCAAAGCCAGCAACTCCTGATTATAGCGCGCCAGTCGCTCTTCGGCCTGCTTGCGGGCAGTAATATCGCGTTTGATGGCGATGAAGTGTGTAATCTCACGCTGCTCGTCGAGAACCGGGGCGATGGTTTGCTCTTCACTATAGAGGCGGCCATCCTTGCGCCGATTGGTGAGCTCGCCGCGCCAGACTTCTCCGGCAAGAATCGTGGTCCAGAGCTGCCGATAAAAATCCGCACTTTGGTGACCCGAGTTCAAGAGACGCAGGCTTTGTCCCAATACTTCTTCAGCCTCATACCCAGTGATTTGGGTAAAGGCCGGGTTACACCATTGAATGCAGCCCAGCCGATCGGTAATGACAATGCCGTTAGCCGCCGCGCGGACGGCCGCCATCTGCAGGCGCAACTGACTTTCGACCCGCTCGCGCTCAATAGCCTCCAGACGCAAGTCTTCGTTGAGCTGTGCCAGTTCCCGCGTCCGTTCTTGAACTCGAACTTCCAGTTCGTCATGGGCACAGCGCAGGGCTTCATCCATTCGCTTGCGCTCGGTGACATCCATGAACAAAACGGCAAACTGCTGCGGCGCCGGACGATAGGCAAATACGGCGTAATGCCGGTCGAGCACGGGTGAGTAATTCTCAAACTGGATCGGCTGGCCCGTCAGCGCCACCTCACCATACAATTTGATCCAACGCGGATCATCATTGGGCAGTAGCTCGTGATAAGTCTTGCCAATCACAGCCTCACGCTTGAGGCCCGTCAGTCGCTCAAAGGCTGGATTGATCTCCAAGAAGCGGTAATCACAGGGCGCACCTTGTTCATCGCAGATGATCGCATGCAAGGCAAAGCCTTCGTTCATGCTCGTGAACAGCGCTCGATAACGTTCCTCGCTCAGTCGCAGCGCTTCCTCGGCTCGCGCCCGGTCAGCGCGCAAACGCAGGGTCACGATCCCCTGCGCCAGATCGTCGGCTAATTCAGTGAGGAGTTCGATTTCTTCCGCAGAGAACGAATGGGGGTTGGGGGCGTAGATGGTAATAGCACCGAACGCCTGATCGGCGGTCTTGAGCGGCAGCGCGATGGAAGAAGCATACCCGCGCTTCGTTGCTTCGGCGCGCCAGGGCGCGAAGTTGGGGTCCGTGAGCATGTTACTGCAGCCGCTGGGTTTTCTTGTCCGGATCGCCGTCCCCGTTGGGCCACGACCCCGTTCGGTATCGGCCCAGGTCACCTTCAAGGCTTCGAGGTAGCCTGCTTCAAAACCGGCATAGGCTACCGGTCGGACAGACCGGCCCTCATCCTGTTCGGCAAAACCGATCCACACCATCGGGTGGCCGCAATCCTTGACCACAATCTTGCAGACTTCCTCCAGATAACGCGCCTCATCCGCGGCCCGCATCATGGCTTGATTGCTATCGCTCAGCGCCTTGAGCGCCCGGTTAAGTTTGTAGAGCTCGACCTCCTTTTTCTTGCGCTCGGTAACATCCCGCGAGATAACCACTACACGCAGCTCGCCGGGCGATTTTTCATAGGCCTGCGCGGCGCAGTCGAACCAGCGCCATTCGCCGTTTTTATGCTTGAAGCGCCATTCGTTGCGTGAGACTGACCCGGCCTCGACCAGACGCTTAAAGCTGGGCGTGGAGCGGCTCAGATCATCGGGATGAATGAATTCACGGACATAGTGACCCAAGAGCTCGGCCGGCGTATAACCCAACACTTGCTCGTACTGTGAATTAAGAAACTGGTAGCGGGCCTGGGCATCCACTTCACAGACCAGATCGTTCACGTTCTCAATCAGTCGCCGATATCTTTCTTGGCTCTGGCGCAGTGCTTCCTCGACTCGTTTACGCTCGGTGATATCTTGCCCGTAAAGATTGACATAGCCAGCTTCGGCGATCGGCACCACAAAAAACGAGTAGATGCGCTTGTTGCATTCGACATCCACCAGACGGTTGGCCCGGCACGCTACGGCTTCTGCTGACAGATTGCGCCAATAAGCCAGGGTCACGTCGCCCGTCGTGTTAGCCCAGGCCTGCAAAAGCGTTTGGCTGGCCGCGTTGGCGTATAATACGTTACCCGCCTGGCTCAACCGCAGCACCGGATTGGGATTCTCGGAAGGAAATTTCGCCAGACTGGCAATTTCCTCTTCCGCCTGTTTGCGTTCCGTGATGTCACGGAAATACGCTTCCAGGACGCCGCCGTGCGGATAGGCATGCACTTCAAACCAATGCCCCGGCACAATTTGGGACGGCGCCTCAAAATGGACCGACTGATTCGTCTCAACTGCCAGCTGATATTGCCGGTAAACTTCCCGCCCGACGGTTTGCGGATATTCATCCCAAAGAACTTTGCCGATCAATTCGCTGGCCGGACGGCCGAAGATCTGACGCTCTGCGACGGAGTTGACGACCAGAAAGCGCCAGTCTCGATCCAGGACCAGGTAGGCCTCCGCGATACTATTCAAAACAAAATTGAGCTTCTCATTGGCGCTGGCCAGTGCGGCCGTCCGCTCTTGAACACGCACTTCCAGTTCAGCGTGGGCTGTGCGCAGCGCTCTTTCAGCCTCATCCCGCTCAGTGATGTCAAAGGCCGTTATCGCCGTAATGCGTTTGCCCTTGTGCTGAATGCTCCCGACGGTAACATCCAGCCAGCGTTCTGCACCGCCCTTGGTCACGATCTTGATCTCATAACGGCTGGGGAGGTGTTCCACCCAGGCCTGGGTTTCCCCTAATTGTTTGAGGGCCGGTTGATAGTTCGGATGCGCAATCTGCCAGAGTTCCAGGCCGAGCAGCTCGGCCTGCGAGTAACCGGTGCTTTGTGCGGCGGCGGGATTAGCATAGAGAATCCGGCGGTCCTGGGTCAGGAAAATCGCGGCCGAAGTTATTTCAGCAAACGACTCAAACTCAGCTCGCGTGCGGCGCGCGGGCCTGGTCGCTGGGGGTTTACGATCGCGGGTGGGCTTGTGCGGAGGCGTTCGTGGAGTCGGGCTCATCTCACACTCCTAACAGTGGCCGAGCTTGATTAAGCTTGAGCGCAACCACTTGTAGCATCATAGGCTGTTTGGGTGGCTTGTCAACCGGCATCAATCAATTGCCAAACGGCCAACACCCTGGGGACATCTGTGAGGCGCTTGCTGGCGACCTAGTGATTTTAGTCGGAAGAGAAACGAAAGGCAAACAAGCGGGCGGCCGCTGATTCTATTGACGCTAGGTAGGTGACGTGGTATCACTTTTCTACGCCCACTTCAATTCAAAGCGCTATTCGGCCACCACCCGGGGTCAGCTATTTGGAAGTTGGGCATCCTCACTTAAGCCAAGGAGACCGTGAACATGGATATTAGTAAGCGAACAAAAGCGAAGGCCACAAATGTCTGAGAGCCAAAGTGATTCTGGCTTGGCCGCCGTCAACCAGGCGCACCTCTATTATGAGGTGGCAGGTGCAGGCCAACCTTTCGTCATGATTCATGCCGGCGTGGCCGACCACCGTCAGTGGAATAACGAGTTCATCCATTTCATGAAGCGCTTCCGCGTTGTCCGCTATGATATGCGCGGCTACGGTAAGAGCGAACCGGTCGAGGGTGAATTCAGTCATCTTCAGGACCTGACCGCACTGCTCGATCATTTGCGCCTGGATCAACCGATCATTCTGATGGGCTGTTCAATGGGCGGTGGTGTGGCCATGAATTTTGCCTTGACCCACCCGGCAAAAGTAAAGGCCTTGATCATGGTTGACGCTGGACCAACAGGCTTGGAGCTGGATGTGCCTACGCCCGCCAAGTTCGAGGAAGTCGAAAAAGCCTACGACGCGGGCGATTTCGATCGGGTGGCTGAGCTCGAGACGCAAGTCTGGTTCGACGGTCAGGGGCGAACTCCCGCCCAGGTCA
>JAUQXC010000719.1 GCA_030834825.1 Thermoflexales bacterium | reverse complement strand
TAACGGTCACGGCAGACGCCGTGGAAAAATTGCCCATCGTTGAACCTGCCGCGTAACAGGCTGCGACAGCGGGTCGAAGGACAGCCCGCTGTCGCTTTTGACGAAAGGGGTCAGGAGGGAGGTCCAGATGAAGCTAAGTGAAATTATGACGCCGGAAGTCGTCACGATCGAACCGGAGGCTACCCTGCAGCAGGCCGCTCAAATGATGGCCGCGCTGGATATCGGGATGCTGCCCGTCATGGTCGATGACGACTTGCTGGGCGTGATTACTGATCGGGACATTGCGGTGCGTTCGGCAGCGCGTGGCCTCGATCCCAAGAGAACCCAAGTCCGCTCGGTCATGACTGAGGCCGCCATCTGCGGATCCGAGATGCAGGAAATTGCACAGGGCGCCAGGCAGATGATGACTCATCGGATCCGCCGACTGCCTGTCCTGGATCTGCACCAGAGGTTGGTGGGGATTGTTTCTTTGGGCGATGTCGCGAAAGCTCTTGATGACAAGTGTCTGGCCGGAGAGGCATTGTCAGCCATTTCTGAGTCTGCCGTACCAGTGCCGTCAGCGCGCAAATGAGCTGCTGGCCGTTTCTTGACTTTCAGCAGCTTTCGAAGCTGTGACGCTTGCACTTGCCACGGGCGGGTGCAAGCATTTCTTTTTCTCAATCAGTGCAGACTGGCTATGAAGAATTTGCAGGCAAGCTTCAAGCGGCTGGATGAAATTTTAACCACGGGGATGGCGCGATACGGTATCTGGCTTCTGCGCCTCAGCCTGGGGCTGGTCTTTTTCTGGTTTGGCTTTCTGAAATTTTTTCCCGGATTAAGCCCTGCACAAGATCTGGCGGCCCGCACGATCTATCAACTCTCTTTTGGCAGCATCAGCCCAGAAGCCGCCGTCATCATCCTAGCCGTCTGGGAATGTTTGATCGGCCTGGGCCTGATTTTCCGAGTATTCATGCGAGCGACTCTGCTCTTGTTGTTCCTGCAAATGTTAGGCACGTTTGCTCCGCTGATTCTCTTTCCACACGAGGTTTTCACTCACTTCCCCTATGCGCCTACGCTGGAAGGGCAGTACATCATCAAAAACATCGTATTGATTAGCGCTGGTCTGGTGCTGGGCTCCACCGTGCGCGGCGGCGCGGTGGTGGCGACGCCGGAAGTAGTGCAAAAAAGCCCGCCCGAAAAGAAGGTCAACGTCTGAAGATGCTGAAAAACTGCTGCGGCTTGCCTGTCCGGCCAACCTCTGTTACCATCGCCTTGCTAGAGTGAATGACCTCGCTGGAGAAAGGAATTGAGATGACGCGGTCCAACTCCCAACCGTTTACCCGTTGGCATGTAGTCCTGTTGAAATTCCTGCGAAAGCTCATCACCACGACGAATATCGGGTTGCTCAGGATCAGCCGGGGCCGTCTGGGTAACAGCTTTCTCGGCGTGCCCGTGCTGTTGCTGACCACCACCGGGCGGAAGTCTGGACAACCACGCACGCAACCGCTCTATTTTCTGGAGTCAGACAGCCAACTGATCCTCGTGGCTTCCAATGCCGGCACCGCCCAAGATCCCAGCTGGCTGTTGAACCTCTGCGCTCAGCCCATTGTCACCGTCAATGTGCGCGGCCAGACCCGTCAGATGAAGGGGCACGTCGCTTCGCCCGAAGAAAAAGCGGTGCTGTGGCCCCAGTTGACGCAGTTATTCCCCCAGTGGCAGATGATGGAAGATCGCAGTGGACGAGCTTTCAAGGTAGTAGTGCTGGAATCGTTGAATTAACTTGGAGGGAGTGCTGTGCCCACTCACCGGGATTGCGAGTTTGATTTGGTCGTTGCAGGGTCTGGGGGCGGCGGAATGACCGCGGCGCTGGTCGCCAAGAGCTTGGGCCTGGATGTTCTCATCATCGAGAAGACGGAGTTTTACGGCGGGTCCACGGCTCGCTCCGGCGGTGCACTTTGGGTTCCCAACCATTACCTGTTAGCCCCCGCTGGCGTTGACGATTCCCTTGACAAGGCGCGTCTCTATCTGCAACATACCGTGGGAGCGCGCGTCCCACAAAAATTGCAGGATGCTTATTTGGTGCACGCGCCACGCATGATCGAGTGGTTGCGCGATAACACCTGTGTGCAGTTTCAGCGGATGCCCGGCTACGCCGATTACTATCCTGAGCGCCCCGGCGGCGTGGCAGCGAGTCGCAGCCTGGAGCCGGTGCCTTTTAACGGCAAGCTGCTAGGCTCCGAGCTTGCCCGTTTGCGCAAGCCGATGGCCGAAGCGCCCGGGGGCCTGGCCTTTACTGGTTCCGATTATCAAAAGATTGGCATGTTCACTTCCACCTGGCAGGGCAAAACAGCCGCCCTCAAAGCAACCTTGCGCTGGCTGCGTAACTCACTAACCGGCGTGCGCTGCCTGACCATGGGACAGGCACTGAGCGGACGATTGCGCTACGCGTTACAACAAGCTGGTATTCCGCTGTGGCTGAGCACTCCTCTGCGGGATTTGGTCGTAGAACATGAACGGGTAAGCGGTGTGAGGGCCGAGCAAAACGGGCGCTCGATCGACCTGCATGCCCGTTACGGCGTCACCCTCGCGGCGGGAGGCTTTGAGCACAACTTGGACATGCGGCAGCAGTATCTCCCTGCGCCGACTTCTACGGACTGGACGGTGGGCTGTGTGGGCAACACGGGCGATGCCATCCGTGCGGCGTTGTCACGGGGTGCGGCCCTCGACCTGATGGATGATGCCTGGTGGGGACCCTCCTCCCGTCCGCCACAAGAGGAGCCTTTCTTCCACGTGGGTGAGCGCGGCTATCCGGGTGGCCTGATCGTCAACGGACTGGGGCAGCGCTTTGTCAATGAATCTGCCCCTTATATTGATGTGGTGCATGCCATGCATACCGCGCACCGGCCGGATACGCCTCACATTCCTGCTTACTTCATCTTTGATCAGCGCTACCGCAACAAATATCTGTTCGGCCTATTCCTACCCATGCTGCCCATTCGTCGGCGCTACTACGCCAACGGTTACATTCAACGGGCTGAGACCCTCACGGCACTGGCTCGTCTCATCGGCGTGGATGAAGCGAACCTGGAACACACGATCGTACGCTTCAATCAATTCGCTGATCGCGGGCAGGATCTTGATTTCCAACGCGGCGCGAGCGCCTACGACAACTACTATGGCGATCCCACCGTGAAGCCTAATCCCAATCTTGCGCCGCTGCGCCAGCCGCCCTTTTACGCCGTCAAAATGTGGCCCGGCGATCTGGGCACGAAGGGCGGCTTGGTTACCGACGAATGGGGCAACGTCCTGCGCGTCGATGGTACACCCATCGCAGGGTTGTATGCGGTCGGTAACACCATGGCCTCGGTGATGGGGAATAGCTACCCGGGTGCCGGTGCCACCATCGGCCCTGCGTTGACCTTCGGTTATCTTGCTGCGCAACACGCCGCGCGCCAGACTTCAATTTGACCAAGCGAGTGATCAATTCTCATGTCAACCCTCATTCACGAACGAGTTGCTGCCGCACAAGCAGGAACCAACCCCACAGTTATCTGGCGGATGCCCTCGGGCTGGGCTGTGTTGTGCGATGTGCAATTCCTGCGCGGCTATACCATCCTGTTATCTGATCCTGTCGTGCCCGATCTGAACGCGCTCGATCGTGAACATCGGACGCAGTATCTGCTCGACATGGTGACCATCGGCGATGCACTGCTGGAAGTCACCGGCGCGTTTCGCATCAACTACGAGATTCTGGGCAATCTCGATCCGGCGTTGCATGCTCATATCATTCCGCGCTACATGACCGAGCCGGAAGAATTGCGCAAAGGTCCGCCACTATTCTACGACAAAGAATACCGCAATTCGATCAAATTTGATTACGAGCGGGATAAAGATCTGATGCGGCAACTCGCGGCGGCGATACAGGCACGCCTATAGTCACCAATCATGCCACACTTCGCCGTCTATCTTCATCCTGAGACTTGTTTCACCTCAAAGCCGATCGCGCAGATTCGCTTCATCGGTCATTCACTACCGCACTTTGCGCTTGTGCGTGAAGAACTGGCGCAGCAGCTAGCCGATTATCCTCAGCTCCCTCTGCGGCAGGCGGACTTCGTAGAATTCCAACGTGTCCACAACCCCGATTATCTAGCTGCCCTTCAACGAATGGCGGCTGACGAACCCGTGCGCGAACGCCCGCGGTTGAGCGCAGAATGCACAGGCTTTGAATACTGTCTGCCAGGTTATCGTTATGGTCTCGGCGGGATGCTGGCCGCGATCGATTGCATGAAGTCCGGCGTGTTGGAGCGCGTCTACTGCTTTTCGCTCGGCGGACATCACGCTTATGCCGATTGGGGACATGGCTATTGTCTGCTCAATCCACAGGCGGTAGCCGTGCGTTACGCGCAGGAGCGAGGCTTTGCCAGAGTGCTCATCGTCGATTGGGACATTCATCACGGCGATGGCACGCAATCGATCTTTGCGCACGACGCGAGTGTGTACTACCTCAGCCTTCACAGCTTGGCCGATCTCTACATGGCGACACAGCGTGTGATGAAAGACGGCACGACCACGGCGGCTGAGGCGGTGGGGCATTGCAACATCCCGCTGCTCAGCGACATCTACACGGATGAGATGGCTGTGGAGTTGGGTCTCAGTGGCAAGTGGTATCGGGCCAATGAAAGCCTGGCAGCGTTTCAGGCGGCATTGGATAACTTGCCGTGGGTGCCTGATCTGATCTGCGTTTTTTCCGGCTATGACTCCCATCGCGATGATTGCGGCGCAGGTATCACCAACTGGGCCAACGCCGACTTTTGCTGGTTGACACAGCGAGTATTAGCACTGGCGAGGCGATCGAATTGCCCAATGCTGTCTATCCACGGTGGAGGTTACCAACTATCTGTGACAGTCGCGGCTGCCGTAGAGCATGTACGAGTGCTGGCAAGTTACGATGGATGAGTTGTGTTGTCACGTTTGACGTGAAGACTGTTGGCGCAAAATGCGAGATCGAATAAGCTTGCAGCAAGCGTGGAACCGCACACATGCAGAGCAACCGCTTGTGCAGCAGCCTCAGGCCGAGGTCGTCCACTTTGCGGAATATCTGTGCACGTGCTTACCTCATGGCGCATTGGTGCTGGACGCAGGCTGTGGTCGAGGGCGCAATGCACGGCATCTGTGTAAACTCGGGTTCGCTGTCTGTGCGTGTGATCTGTCACCCAGCGCCATAGCTATTGCCCAACAGCAAACGGCCTCCGCCCATTTTCAGGTGGCGGATCTCACGCATTTACCTTATCCCGACAACTACTTCGCAGCCAGCGTCTGTAGCCGTGTGTTGCCTTACCACACCAAGTCGGATCTCGTGCGAAGTCTTGGTGAGCTATGGCGCGTGCTGCAGCCCGACGGCAAGTTATATCTTGATCTGCTAGACTGTACAGACGCCGAATATGGCAAGGGCACGGAGATTGAGTCACACACGTTTCTCGATGAAGGCCAGGTGCCCATACACTTTTGTACGAGAGCCGAGATTGAAGACATGCTCAAGGGCTTTAGGATCGAGTATGAGGCACGGCTTGTGCAAGGCTCCAACCGCGTAGTGTGGGAATTCTGGCTATCGAAGGGCACTCTGCCTTAAGGTTCACTATGGCTCGCTGTTTTATATGGCACCTCTTTTCCCGTTTAAGCCGTGGGCGATAATTGCTCCTTTACAACTTCGCAATTGTCACCTACACATCCATCTTCTCCTTAACAGTCCCTTTGAAATCTCGCGTAATGCGAACGGCGAACCAGATGGCTCGCCGTTGTGCGTCGTGTCTCTTTATCCAGATCAGACTACTGCGGCTTGATAAATGACGGGTCTGTAGCGCGGCTTGGGAATGGCCTTGCCCGCCTTGCGGGCAGCGGCCAGCCACGCTTCTCGGGCGACTTCCACTTCTTTCAGCGCCTCTTCTGGCGTGTTGCCAAAGGCGGAACAAGCTTCCAAGTCGGGAATGTCGGCGATGTAACCGCTGTCTTCCTTACTGTAGAAGATGTTGATGTGATAGTGATAGTCCTTCATTCTTCGTCCTCCAACCGCAAGTTGTAACGTTCCACCAACCGTAAAAACTGCCGCACTTGGTATGGTTTTGCCTGCCCTTTCACGTTCTGCAGGTTCACTAATTCATCTACTGCCGGGTGAATGAAAATGTGATGGCTCCCACTCACTCGCGCTAACTGAAATCCAAAAGCTTCTATCAGCGCAACCATATCCTCAAACCGAATGTTCTTAGAACCGGATAAAATCTTCTTGAGCAGCTTCTGTTTGCTCATTGGGTTGGCCTTGCTCACGGAAATGGTTTACGGAAATTATACTCCAAAACAAAAGCCGCCGATCTGAGAAGATCGACGACTCCAACCTCCAACCTGCCTGTGTTTCTGCGCTGCGCGAAGCGTGCAGCGCAGGCCGCTCGCCCTAGCGCGTCACCAGCACATTGTGCTGGCGACGACGTGGCGCCAACCTCTACTTCACCAACGCCAGCCACTCTGCATACTTCGGCGTCTTCCCATGAATCGCGGCCTGATACGCTTGCTGAATCTGGCGCGTCACCGGCCCCATCTTACCGGAACCAATCGTGCGGAAGTCGATCTCGCGCAAGGCGATGCACTCCGCCGCCGAGCCGCACACAAACACCTCGTCGGCGATGTACAGCTGATCGCGGCTGATCATCTGTTCGCTGACCTCGAAGCCTAGATCGCGAGCGATGGTGATCAACGAATCACGCGTGATGCCCTCCAGGATCGTCGTCGTTGGTGGTGTAAAGATCTTGCCCTGGCGTACGAGGAAGATATTCTCCCCGGTGCATTCGGCCACATACCCTTGCGGATCGAGCATGATGGCTTCGTCGAAGCCCAGCCGCACCGACTCGGTCTTGGCCAATGCCGAGTTGGCGTAGTTGCCCGAAATCTTGGCCTTTGTCATCATCACATTGGGGTGATGCCTGGTGTATGATGAGATGTTCGCGCGGATGCCGGCCTCGATGGCGGCTTCACCCAGATAGGCTCCCCATGCCCACGCGGCGATGCCCAGATGCGGCGTGGCCCCATCGACGTTGATATTCCAGCCCCCATCGGCCAGCCAGATCACCGGGCGGATATAGCATTCGCTGAATTCGTTGGCGGCGACGGTCTGCTTGATCGCCTCGGCCACAGCGTCTGCGCTCCATGGTAGATCGCGCATGCCCAGCACGTGCGCGGAATCGATCAATCGCGCGGCATGTTCTTGCAGGCGAAAAACTGCCGGGCCTTTAGCGGTGTGGTAGCAGCGAATACCTTCAAAGACGGCCAGGCCGTAATGCAGGCCCACGTTAAGAAAGTGAACCGTCGCCTTCGCGAACTCCACCAATTTATCATCCATCCAGATGTACTTGCTTTCCATGCCCATAATCAATTCTTTCCTGGTGACGCCCTCTCCCTAAAAGGGAGAGGGCTGGGGTGAGGGTTATTGCATGTCTCGTGAATAAGAACCTAGAACTCGCAGCGTCGTGGCATATTCGCTCAGATGATCGAGCGCGCGGTGTGAAACTTCATCCGTCACACTGCCGCTAAAATCCAGATAAAACAGATAGTCCCACGGTGTGCCCGCCAGTGGCCGTGATTCGATCTTGGTGAGATCGAGATCGCGCAGGGCGAAGACGCTCAGCGCCTTGAACAGCGCGCCGGGCTGATTCTTCAGCGTGAACACGATCGATGTTTTGGCGGGACTCTGCGGCACGATCGGCTCACGCGCCAGCACGACAAAGCGCGTGTAATTCGCCTCATCATCCTCGATGCCCGCTTCGAGGATCTGCATCTCGTACACTTCGGCGGCGCGGCGTGATGCAATGGCTGCGTGTTCGCGCTGGCCGCTGTCCTTCAACATCTTCACTGCGCCTGCTGTGTCGTAGACGACTTCACACCGCAGGCCTCGTCGATCGATGTAGTGCTCGCATTGGGCCAACGCCTGCGGATGCGACCTGACCAGCGTGATGTCGTCGAGCGTCGCGCCCGGCAACCCGATCAGACAGTGCCGCACCCGATGGATCTTCTCGCCGACCAAGTGCAGTTGATGGCGCATGAATAGATCATAGTTGCGGTGGATGCTGCCGCCCAACGAATTCTCCACCGGCACAATGCCGCGATCGACCGCGCCACTCTCGACCTGCGCGAAGACCTCGTCGAAAGACGGGCAGGGCACCGGCTCGATCGCTTGACCGAAATATTCCAACGCAGCGGCTTCGGAATACGCGCCGCGTTCACCTTGAAAAGCAACTTGCATCATGATCATTGTAGACCGCGCATCCCACTGCGCGGCAAATTCAGCCGGCACACTTGCACCGCGCTTGCGCGCAGCGCAAGTGCAGGTGTAGGGATGCCGGCCTAAGAAATTCGTTTGATAATCTCATCCGTCATCTGCGTGGTCTTCAGCGAGCCGCCTAAATCGGCGGTGCGACATCCATCCGTGATCACGGCGTCGACGGCTTTCTCGATGGCCTGCGCTTCTGGTTCCAGCTTGAGCGAATAGCGCAGCAGCAGCGCAGCAGACAAGATCGTGCCGATCGGGTTGGCGCTGCCTTTTCCGGCAATGTCAGGTGCAGAACCGTGGATCGGTTCGTACAGGCCCGGCCCGCCGTTGCCCAACGACGCCGAGGGCAGCATGCCCATCGATCCGGCGAGCACCGAAGCTTCGTCGGTGAGAATGTCGCCGAACATGTTCTCGGTGACGAGCACATCAAATGCGGCTGGATTTGTCACCAGCCGCATCGCGGCGGTATCAACCAGCATGTGCTCTAGTGTGAAGTCGTTGTGCTGTTCGCCGAGGCAGGTGGCGATTTGCCGCCACAGGCGCGACGACTCCAGCACGTTCGCCTTATCAACTGAGGTAACTTTCTTGCGACGTGTCGCGGCCAAGCGGAACGCCAACTCGACGACGCGCTGCACTTCGTAGTCCTGGTATTCCAGCGTGTCAATGGCGCGTTCGTGGCCGCCGAACGATTCGCGTTTCTTGGCGCCGAAGTACAGGCCGCCGGTCAACTCGCGCACGACGATGATGTCCACGCCCCGCAGTTTTTCCGGCTTCAACGGCGACGCATCGATCAATGCCGGATGCACTTTCACCGGACGCAAATTGGCAAAGACCTGCAAGCCTTTGCGCAAAGCGAGTAAGCCGCGCTCGGGCCGATCTTTGGCCTTGGGATCATCCCACCGCGGGCCACCGACCGCGCCGAGCAGCACGGCATTCGACTGCTGGCACGCCTTCAACGTTTTATCCGTCAGCGATGAACCGTGCGCGTCGATCGAGCAGCCGCCCAAGAGGTGCGTCTCATACTCAAATGTATGTCCGCCTTGCTGCGCGATCACGTCCAGCACGCGCACCGCTTCATTGACCACCTCCGGGCCGATGCCGTCACCGGGGAGTAAGACAATCTTTGCTTTCAAAGTGTTCTCCAAGTAAGTGACAGGGGGACAAGATGATAAGGTGACTCTGCTCATCCAGAGCACCTTGTCACCTCTTCATCTTGTCACCTCGTCAGGTTAAGCCGCCACTGTCAGGCCATATTCCACTGAGTCCACCAGCGCGCGCCAACTCGCTTCGATGATGTTGCCGCTCGCACCGACGGTGCTCCAGCGCTTGGTGCCGTTTTGGGTGTCGATTAACACGCGCGTGATCGCTTCGGTGCCGTTATTGCCGTCAAGGATGCGGACTTTGTAATCGGCCAGGTGGAAGGCTTCAATTTGCGGATAACGCGTGACGAGCGCCTTGCGTAGCGCCATGTCGAGCGCATTGACCGGGCCGTTGCCTTCCGCCGCGGTGTGTAATACCTCGCCGTCAACGCGCACTTTGACCATCGCTTCGGCGAAGATGCCGCGTCCTGAGCGGTGTTCGACGTTGACGAGAAAATCGATCAGTTCAAAGGGCGCTTGATAATGGTCGCTCTGGCGCTTCATCATCATTGCGACCGAGGCTTCCGCCGCTTCGAACGAGAACCCGCGCGATTCCAAATTCTTGATTTCGCTCAACACATCGGCCACGCCGGCGCCTGCTACATCCAGGCCGAGCTCTTCGGCCTTGCTCAGCAAGTTGCCGCGCCCCGCGAGTTCACTCACGACCACGCGCATTTCATTGCCGACCAGCGTCGGATCGACGTGTTGATACGAACTGGCATTGCGCCGCATGGCCGCGACGTGAATGCCGCCCTTGTGCGCGAACGCCGATTTGCCCACGTACGCCAGATGTTCGTCAGGGGCAAGGTTGACCACTTCCGCTACGAAGTGCGATACATCATATAACCTTGCCAGGTGACCTTCCGGCAAAGCCCGCAGGTTCAACTTCAATTCCAAATCGGCGATGATGGAGCAGAGATTGGCGTTGCCGCAGCGCTCGCCGTAACCGTTGATGGTGCCCTGCACTTGCTGCGCGCCTTCACGAATGGCGGCCAGCGAATTTGCCACGGCGCACTCGCCGTCGTTGTGGGTGTGAATGCCGATCGGATGGTTGAGCGCCGTCTTGACCGATCGCACGATCGCGCTGAGTTCCCACGGCAGCGAGCCGCCGTTGGTGTCGCACAACACAACTGTTTCCGCGCCGCCTCGCACGGCTGCTTTGAGCGTTTCAACCGCATACGCCGCATCGGCTTTGTAGCCGTCGAAAAAGTG